>JBKCVY010000292.1:0-3766 GCA_046317475.1 Cyanobacteriota bacterium
CCACTTGAACGCTGATGATGTCAGCACCGGCCTTGGCAAAGTCAGCAACATACTTTTCGGGTTCGACGATCATGAGGTGAACGTCAAGGGGTTTGGCTGTTACTGGCCGCAGCGCCTCGACAATCAATGGTCCAATCGTGATGTTTGGTACAAAGCGACCATCCATGACATCCACATGGATCCAATCGGCACCCGCTTGATCGACAGCACGGACGTCATCTCCCAGTCGGGAGAAATCGGCTGACAGGATCGACGGTGCGACCACGAGGGGCTTGTTGCTCATGGGACTCATGGGGCGACGGTCGCAGGATTTTAGTCACACCACCGTCTCGACCCCACCAGGGATCCCATCGGCCGCGGGCGGAGTGGCTGGGGGAGCGGTCACCAGCACTGATACGATGACGCCGCTTCATGGTTGAGACCAGGCTCAGGTTTGGTCTTTTTTTGGATTCGGCAGTCTCTGGTCCGCTTCGCCCCATCTGCCCCGCCAGTTGATGGAGGGCGCCAGCTTGGATGCGACGTCGTCCGTGCCTGCCCCTTCCCCAGAGGCTTTCCCCTTGCCCGCTCCCAGTGGATCGCACCATCATCCAGGAACTGCTCGAGGTCGTTGAGCAGGCTGCCATCGCTTCCGCTCACCTCACCGGCCACGGAAAAAAGAACGAGGCTGACCAAGCGGCTGTTGAAGCCATGCGCCAGCGCATGGGGCTGATTGCTATGCAGGGACGCATCGTCATTGGCGAGGGCGAGCGGGATGAGGCCCCGATGCTTTACATCGGAGAAGAGGTGGGCAGTGGCGTGGGTCCGGGTGTGGACTTCGCTGTTGATCCCTGTGAAGGCACCAATCTCTGCGCTAACGCCCAGGACGGATCGATGGCCGTGTTGGCAGCGAGTGAGCGGGGAGGGTTGTTCAACGCACCAGACTTTTACATGAATAAATTGGCAGCACCCCCTGCTGCCAAAGGCAAGGTTGATATCCGCAACTCAGCCACAGAAAACCTCAAAATCCTCTCCGAATGTCTTGGTCTGGGAATTGATGAACTGGTCATTGTCTGCATGGATCGCGCCCGCCACAAGGGATTAATTGATGAGATCCGTTCAGCGGGCGCACGTGTCAAGCCCATCAGCGACGGGGACGTCAGTGCCGCGATTGCCTGTGGGTTTGATGGAACAGGGACCCACGCCCTGATGGGCATTGGCGCCGCACCCGAGGGCGTTATTTCAGCGGCTGCTATGCGTTGCCTGGGTGGCCACTTTCAAGGTCAGCTGGTGTACGACCCCGCCGTAGCCCAAACCAAGGAATGGGAAGGATTGACCCGGGAGGGAAACCTGGCCCGTTTGGCCGAGATGGGCATCAGTGATCCTGATCGGATTTATGAGGCGGATGAGCTCGCTGGCGGCCAGCATGTGGTCTTTGCCGCTTCAGGCATCACCGATGGCCTGCTCTTCAAAGGTGTGAAATTTGAACGGGATTGTACCCGCACGAGCAGCTTGATCATTTCCTCCCTTGACAACAGTGCCCGTTTCATCGATACGGTGCATATCAAACCAGGGGCCAAGCGGGTCGCCCTGTCCTAAGACCGACCTTTCCCCTTTTTCGCACCTCAGCCACGCCCCATGCACATTGCCGTTGTCGGTCTCAGCCACCGCACGGCTCCCGTGGAGGTACGGGAGCGACTGAGCATTTCTGAACAAGCCATGGAGGCGTCCCTGCAGCAGCTCAAGGCTGATGAGCAGGTTTTGGAAGCCTCCATCCTCAGTACCTGTAACCGTTTGGAGATCTATGCCTTGCTACGCCATCCGGAGCAAGGCATAGAGGCTGTTGGCAGTTTTCTCAGTGAGATCTCGGGTCTTGACCTCAACGCACTGACTCCTCACCTTTTCATTTATCACCATGCTGACGCGGTGGCCCACCTGCTGAGGGTTTCTGCTGGTTTGGACAGTTTGGTTTTGGGCGAAGGGCAGATTCTCTCCCAGGTGAAAAAGATGGTTCGCCTGGGCCAGGAGTATCGCTCCATCGGCCCAATTCTCAATCGACTTCTGAATCAGGCCGTCAGTACGGGCAAGCGCGTTCGCTCTGAAACCAATCTTGGTACCGGGGCGGTGTCGATCAGCTCCGCTGCCGTTGAGTTGGCCCAACTGAAGGTTGGCCAGGCTCGCGGCGGCACCGATCCGGTGCCCTTGGATCAGGAACAAGTTGCCGTGGTGGGGGCAGGACGCATGGCCCGACTTCTTCTTCAGCATCTTCGTTCCAAAGGGTGTCCTGGCGCTGTTTTGCTCAATCGCACCCTGGCGCGTGCGGAAAGTTTGGCAGCTGATTTTCCTGATTTGCCCGTTCAGTGCCGTCCTCTGGACGAGTTGGATCACTGCCTGAGCACCTGTTCCTTGGTTTTCACGAGCACGGCCTCGGAAGAGCCGATGATTACGCGTGAGCGTCTGT
Source organism: Cyanobacteriota bacterium (assembly GCA_046317475.1). GTDB lineage: Bacteria > Cyanobacteriota > Cyanobacteriia > PCC-6307 > Cyanobiaceae > Cyanobium. The sequence goes on from JBKCVY010000292.1 coordinate 2,438, forward strand.
CCCATCTGAATCGCCGCTCTTCACTCATGTTGATCGACATTGGCGTTCCACGAAACATCAGCGCCGATGTCGCTGATCTTCCTGGAGTGGCCAGCTTTGACGTGGACGACTTGCAGGAGGTTGTGGCCCGTAATCAGGAAGCCAGAAAGGAAATCGCCGCAGAAGCTGAGCTGCTGCTACAGGAAGAATCGCGCCTTTTTTTGGAGTGGTGGGATGGCCTGGAGGCCGTGCCCCTTGTAAATCGATTGCGCCTTCAGCTTGAGGAGATTCGCGAACAGGAGCTGCAAAAAGCTCTTTCGCGCATGGGCCCTGACCTTTCGACCCGGGAACGCAAAGTTGTCGAAGCGTTAACCAAGGGGATCATCAACAAGATCCTCCACGGACCTGTCACGCATCTGCGCTCTCCCCAGCCCCGCAGCCAGCGGCTGGCCGCGATGCGGGTGTTGGAAGAGTTGTTTGCCCTCGGCCAACCTGTAGACGAGGAATGATGACGTCTCTTTCCCTGTTGGAGAGAAGTGCATCGAAGTGTCGCCTTTTCTCCCATCGGTGCGAGCCGCTCAGGTACGGTCAGCAGGCCACGAGGGATGCTTGGAAAACATGAAACGCGTTCTGGCCATCATTCTTGGAGGCGGTGCCGGCACTCGTCTCTATCCATTGACAAAAATGCGGGCTAAACCTGCCGTGCCTCTGGCGGGAAAGTACCGACTAATTGATATCCCTGTATCCAATTGTATCAACTCTGAAATAAATAAGATTTACGTTTTGACTCAATTCAATAGTGCTTCGTTGAATCGTCATCTGACTATGAGTTATAACTTGTCGGCTGGATTTGGTCAGGGTTTTGTTGAAGTATTGGCCGCTCAGCAGACTCCCGATAGCCCGAGTTGGTTTGAAGGCACTGCCGATGCTGTACGCAAATATCAATGGCTTTTTCAGGAATGGGATGTGGATTACTACCTTATTCTGTCAGGTGACCAGCTTTACCGTATGGATTATGGACTTTTTGTGCAGCACCATATCGATACGGGAGCTCAACTCTCGGTCGGGGCACTGCCCGTGGATGCCGCCCAGGCAGAAGGCTTTGGTCTGATGCGGACGACATCACAGGGGCGCATTTTAGAGTTTAAAGAAAAGCCAAAAGGGCAAGAGCTGGAAGCCATGAAGGTGGATACCGAGCAACTTGGCCTGACGGCTGCTGAGGCGGAGCGCCGTCCCTATCTTGCCTCGATGGGCATTTACGTCTTTAGCCGCGAGACGCTGTTTGACCTTCTCAACACCAACCCCCTCTCCACTGACTTTGGCAAGGAAATCATTCCATCATCCTTGTCA
>JBKCVY010000293.1:0-7129 GCA_046317475.1 Cyanobacteriota bacterium
CCACCCGGTCCAGCCACTGGCGCCGCAGGGCGGGTTCCCCCCGCACCAGGGCCAGATCCAGGGAACTGAATCCCACGCAGCGCAGGCTGCCCAGCACATCCAATTGGCGCGCCAGGGTTTTGCCGTTGCGGAGCGCCTGCCGTCCGCCCACGCGCCGCAGGTGCAGCTCCAAGACATCCCCTTCCGCTGTCGTGGCGCGGATGTGGCTGGCGGGCCAACCCTTGCGGATGAGGTCCCCATCGCTGCCGCAGCGATGGGAGCGCAGGCTGCTGAGCAGCTCCACACCCTCAAGCAGGTTGGACTTCCCCTCCCCATTGGCCCCTACCACAATCAACCGCGGGGCTTCCAGGGTGAGCCGGAGGCTTTCGATGTTGCGGAACTGTTGAAGCTCCAAGCGCAGCAGCCGGATGGTGGGCGGAGCGGCCAAGGGTTAAGCTAAGACCTCAGGCCACGGTCTGAGTTGGGGCATGTAGCTCAGTTGGATAGAGCATCAGATTCCGGTTCTGAGTGTCGGGGGTTCGAGTCCCTCCATGCTCGTCATCCCCTTGCCGGAACAAGGGGCCTCCGAGACAAACAAGGGTCTTCCATTGGCAGACCCTTCATTTGTAGGCCGTGGCATGGGCCAGGCGCTTGCGATCCCAGGGCCGACCACTGGTCGTGACGGTGAGCTGACGCCCCGTCCATCCGATCAGTTGACGCGGTCCCGCAAGGACAGACCCATGGCGCGAATGCCGCCTGGATCAATGGCGAATCCTGCCCGGATCAGGGCGGACACGGCCTCTGGGGGGGCGGATATGGAAATGCTGCAGCCGCTCAGTTCCCGCCGCAACCGATCCAGGGCGGCTCCCACCAGGGCCTGAATCACTTCTTGACGGGCAGGATCGTCCGGAGCGCTGACCAAATCCCAAAGATTGGCGTTGAGAGCCCGATCGCTGGTGGCCCGAACGAACCCCACCCAGCGGCGCTGGGGATTTTCAACCACGAGATGCCAGGCGCTGTGGCGGATCACCTCGGTCCAGACAGCGGTGCTGCGTGGCCGGCCCCCGCAGCTTTCCAGCAGCGCATTCAGCGGTTCGACCTGAAGGCCAGGTTGCACCAAAAGTTGATAGCCCTCTCGCAAGGAGCTAGATGCTGAAGGGCCGCGGAAAGGAAGCAACAAAGGAGTATCTCGCCGATCAGCCGGTGTTGCGCATTCCGGCGGCGATGCCGTTAATCGTCAACAGGGCGCCGCGCAGAAGTTCGCTGCGGCTGTAGGTGTGGCCGTTGCCGCCAGCGTCTGCGTCACCGGTGGATTCGCTCATGGGCGGTTGACGATTTTGATCCCGCAGGCGCCTGAGCAGGGCCACCTGCAAAAATCCCAAGGGAATAATGGTGCGGTTACGTAAATCAACCGATAATTGCAATGCTGGATCCCCATCCAGCAGCCGCTGATGGTTGCTGATTTGCAGCACCAGTTGGTGAGTGAGGGCGAATTCCTTAGCAATGGCCTCAAAAATTCTCTCAAAGGCTTCGCGATTTTCCTGGCGACCAAGGTGGGTGACGTAATGTTTGGCCAAATCGAGATCAACCTTTGACAGGGTCATTTCCACTTTTGAGATCAACATCCGAAAGAATGGCCAGCGTTGATAGAGGAGTTGTAACAATTCAATCTGCTCCGGGTCGTGCCGCAATTCCTCCTCAAGGGCAGTGCCAACGCCATACCAACTGGGCAAAAGAAAACGGCTCTGGGTCCAGCCAAAGACCCAGGGGATCGCCCGCAATGCGGACAAGTCCCGCGCACCGCTCTTGCGCCGCGCTGGCCGGCTGGAAATCTGCAACTTGCTGATCTCCTCAATTGGGGTCACCTGCTGGAAAAACGCCACCAAATCCGGGTTGTCATGCACCAGGGCTCGGTAGTGCTCGCGGGAGCGTGCCGCTAGGCGATCCATGAGCGCGTTCCAACTTGGAGTGTCGTCGATGCGGGTACTGACGAGGCTGCTCTGCAAAACAGCCGTTGTGACCGTTTCTAGATTGTAGAGGGCAAGCTCGGGGAGCGAATATTTGGAAGCCAGCACCTCGCCCTGTTCAGTAATTTTTATTCGTCCGCACAGGGTGCCGCTGGGCTGGGCGAGAATCGCTTGGTAAGCGGGTCCGCCGCCCCGGCCGACGGACCCGCCCCTTCCGTGGAAAATCCGCAGGCAGATGTCCTGCTCATTGGCGAGCTGTTGGAGGGCAATCTGCGCTCGATGGATTTCCCAGTTGCTGGAGAGGAAGCCGGAATCCTTATTGCTGTCTGAATATCCCAGCATGATTTCTTGCAGTGGCTGTTGTCTTTCTGAGCGCAACAACTCTCGATAAAATGGCTCCTGGAACAGACGTGCCATCACGGCCGGAGCTCTTTGCAGGTCTTCCACGGTTTCAAACAGGGGAATCGCCAAAAGCTGGGATCGCTTTTCCACTGGATCCACCAAGCCCGCCTCTTTGGCCAGTAGCAGCACCTCGAGTAGGTCGGAAACGGTGTGACTCATTGAGATCACGTACGTTCGACAAATGCGCGGTCCGAATTCCTGTTGGAGCCGCTGCAACATCTGAAACACGGCAAAGGTTTCCGCCGTAGGTGCCGTCCAGGAGGCCGCCGCGGGAAGCAGGGGACGACGGGTCTGCAGTTCCTTGAGTAGCCATTGCACCCGTTCCTCCTCCCCCATTTCGGCGTAGGGAACAGGCAGTTGGAGATAGCGGGTGAGCTCGTCGATGGCGTCGCTGTGGCGGGTGCTTTCTTGGCGGATGTCCATGCTGGCCAGGCAGAACGAGAAGATATGCACCTGGCTGATCAGCGCGGTGAGGCCTTCACAGCGCAATCCCGTGGCTTCCAAGCTGTTGCGAATCAACTCCAGGTCGTTGCGGAACTCTTCCTCGGAAACGTAATGAAGGTCCTGTTGGGATGTTGGCTGGGAGAGGCCGCCAGCCAGGCGACTGGCCAGGCTGGGGGTGTCCCCCGGGGGAGATTCCCAGCCAGCATCAGCGAGCAGTTGGTTGCGCTTTTCGGAGAGGTGAAGCCGCTCCAGCATGTAGCTGAGCTTCAATCTGTAAGGTTCCAGGCGGTAGCGTGCCGCTCGTTCTTCGTAGATGTCGGGAAAACGAAGCCGGTCCATTTCCAAGGATTCCAGCAGGGCTGGACTGACCTGACTCCATTGCATGGAGATGCTGAGTTGGTCCCTGAGGGCAGCAACGGCTTTGATATAGCGGTGCAGCATCAACTGCCGTTGATAACATGCGGCTCGCCAGGTGATCTCTGGGGTAACGGATGGATTGCCATCACGGTCGGCACCCACCCAGGAGCCGAAGGTGCAGAACGCGTCTCGTGGTGGCAAAACATCGGGATAATTGCTGTTGAGTGCCGCCCGCATGCGCTGTTGGAGGAGGGGCAGGGCGTCAAACAAAACCTGTTGAAAGTAGTGAAGAGCAAACTCCACCTCGTCCAGGACGGAAGGCTTGAACTGGTGGAGTTCATCCGTGCGCCACCACAGGCGAATTTCCTCCTCCAGTAGCTGGCGCAGGTGCGCTCGATCATCCTCGTTCGTTGCCTGTTCGAGTTGGTCGATCAGAGAGGCTACCCGGCGTTGTTTGTGACGCACCGTATGGCGAACAATTTCCGTGGGATGGGCCGTAAAGACCAGGCGAATGTCCAATTCCCGCAGCAGATTTTCCAGACCACTGGGTGGCACGTTCAGCGCACGCAAACGCTCAAAGAGTTGACGAAAGGTCTCCGGTTCGCTTTGGTTGGCGAGAGGAGGCAGGAACGGGTCCCACTTGCCATTGGTTTTGGAAGGACGCAAGCTCTCCACATAGGTATTTTCTTCGATGTGTTGTTCAAGGATATTGATCAATTGGAAATAGAGGGAAAATGCCCGGGCGGCCGCGATGCCATCCGCGAGGTCCATCTCCCGAATGACCTTGCTGATGGCTTCACTGTTGACCCCCTCGCTGATGGCTGCCTTGCGACTCCCGTCATCTTCTGGATCAAAACGACCGCTGAGCTCCTTCAAGCGGATCAGGCGCTCCAACTGCCCGGGTGGGCATTCGCTGTGCAGGACGGAAAGCCAAAGATCTTCCACCAGTTCCAGCCGTTCACCCAGCAGCCGGGTGGTGTGGCTGGGCACTTCAGGCCCGGAGCGATGAGCGGTGGCATGCTCCCGCATGGGTGGTGTGGCGGAGGCTGCGGCCATGATCATCCCAAAGAGTGGACGGGGTTGGTTGTGAGATGCGTCCATAAAACAGCATCCCGGGCTTCCATGGCTGTGGCCTCCGTGGCAAGGATGTGGGAAATGGATTCCCCGGCGAGCTGGCGCTTGAGCCAGCGTATCGACTCGCTTCCGGAGGCCAACACCTCCCGCAGTGGCTCCAGGGTGGACCCCAAGCCCAGCGACTCGGCCAAAGGGGCCATGGTGGCCAGCTCCGCCTCCAGCCAGTCTCGCGCCACCACCGGCTGCCCCGTGCGCCAATGGTGGAGGGTGGCCTGGAGACCGTTTTGGGCCGCCGCCTGGTCATTCTGGTCGGCCAGCAGGGCCAGTTCCCCCGGGCCCAGGCCACTGGCCCTCAAAGGATCAAGCCCGGCTGGATCCCCCATCAGCATCAGCAGGCGAAGTTCGGCCCAGGCCGTCACCGCCAGCAAGAGAAGTGGATCGCTGATGAGATCACAAATGCGAATCTCCAAACGGTTGAGGGACTCTGGACGCCGGTCGCCATTGGGCCGCACGGACGTCCACAAATGGCGCACATTCAGCATGCTCCCCATCGCCAGTTGCTCGTGCATCCAGCGCACGTAATGCTCATGGCTGAGGAACAACGGAACCTGCGGCGGCGTCAGGGGGAATTGCAGCCATCGTTGGGACTGCGCCCCCGTGGACCGTCCGTCCAAAAATGGGGAACTGGTGCTGAGGGCGAGAAGCAAGGCTCCCTCACAGCGCATCAATCGCAGACCCGCGAACAGGGGCTCCATGTCCCGCAGTCCGAAGTTGATGTGCACGCTGGCGGTCACCACCTTGGTGCCGTAAATCCGCTCGATGGCCCCGTGGTAAGCATTGTGGGGATCCGACCGCTCAAAACGGGTGCTGTCGCCCAGGCTGAGGGTGCTGCCCGGCAGAAGGGTGAGGTCCCGTTGGGCTAGCCAGTGGCGGAGCTGCCGACGTGGCGCCAGCAACCAACGCAGTTGCTGTTGGTAATCGGCGTGGGGGGGCGTGGTGTACTCGAGGTTGCGATTGTCCGGTTCGGTGACGAACCCCTCCAGGGCTTGGGCCGCTTCAGCGGCACAGCCCACCACCGTGCCATCCGCCCGGCCGGTGAACATCTCCACCTCAAACCCTTTCGTCAGCAAGGGGCCGCTCATGGCTCCAGGGACGGGGGGGACTGGAGGCAGGCCAAGGCCTTGAGCATGCCACGGGCTTTGTTGAGGGTTTCTTGATATTCCATCTCGGGCTGCGAGTCCGCCACAATTCCTGCTCCAGCTTGCACGAGCACGCGCCATCCCCGCTCCGGATCGGGGAGCACCACCATCGTGCGGATCGTGATGGCCGTGTTCAAGGCCCCGTTGAGATCCACGGCTCCATACACACCCGCGTAGGGCCCCCGCGCATCCGGTTCAAACGCATGGATCAGTTGCATGGCACGAATCTTCGGCGCGCCGCTCACCGTCCCGGCTGGGAAGCAGGCCATGAGTAGATCCCAAACGTCGTGATTGGCCTCCAGTTGGCCCTCTACCTGGCTGACGATATGCATCACATGGGAATAGCGCTCGATCACCATCAGCTCCGTGACCGTAACGGTGCCCGGCCGACAGACCCGACCCAGATCATTCCGTCCCAGGTCTACCAACATGACGTGTTCTGCCCGTTCCTTCGGGTCCGCCAGAAGTTCCGCTTCCATCGCCGCGTCCTCGGCGGCGTCGCTTCCACGGGGGCGGGTGCCGGCGATGGGTCGGAGCGCCGCCCGAATGGTGCCATCGATTTGGGGCTCCGCCTTCACCATCATCTCAGGACTGGAGCCAATGAGATGCCAGTCGCCAAAGTTGAAAAATGCCATGTATGGCGAGGGATTCACCATGCGCAGGCTGCGGTACAGGTCGAAGGGATCCCGGTCGACGGTGGTTGCCAAACGCTGGCTGAGAACCAGCTGGAACACATCGCCAGCGGCGATGTGTTCCTTGCCCCGCCGCACCGCCTGTTCAAAATCCTCCCGCCGCCAGTTGCTTTGGATGGGCAACCCCAAAGTGGTCTCCATGCTGGAGGCTTCGTGCCAGTCGAGGGGGAGGATGTTGGGGGAAAGGGGTTCATGCATCTGGGCCTCCAGCCGGGCGATGCGGGCGGCGGCCTGGAGCCAGGCCTGTTCGGGTTCGGAGCGGCTGAGATCGGCATAGGCCACCGCGGTGATCTGTCGCTTCACCTGGTCGAACACCAGCAGGCTGTCCGCGAGCATCCAGCAACCGTCCGGCGGACCCTCAGCAGGAGGGGCGTGCACGGGCACGGAGGGTTCGATCCAGTGGATCAACTCATAGCCCCAACATCCAAAAAGCTGGCCCACCGGTGGCAAGTGGGGCACGGGGGCGGGACGAAGGGTCGCCAGGCACTGCCGCAGCAGGAGAAAAGGATTGCCAGCGAGTTCGTCCAGCCGGCCATCCCTCCATTCCCGTTCCGCCTGGTCACCACGGCAGGTGAGGGTCCAGAGGGGATCACTGACGACAAAGCTCCAGCGGCCGAGCTGCTCCCCCCCCTCCACGGATTCGAGGAGCACCCCCCGGCGACCCCCTGCCCCCACCTTGAGCCAGGTGGTGAGGGGGGTTTCCAGATCCGCCGGCCAACATTTCCAGAGGGGGATGAAGGTGTATCCCTGCTGCACCTTGGCGAGATAGGCAGAGTGATCCGCTTTCCGATCAAGGCCTGGCATGGGTTGCGGCATCAAGAGGGCAAGCAAAAAAAAGGGCGGGTTTCGATCCCCGCCGCATTTTGCTGATGGCAGTGGCGATCAGGCGTCGTAGGTGGCCTTGCCGGTGAACTTCAAGCTGGAAGGATCAGGATTTTCACCGATGCGACGGGGATTGTGGCCGACCATCGGACGACCTTCGTTGACTTTCTCTGGAAACACACCATCTTTGGGG
>JBKCVY010000294.1:0-3193 GCA_046317475.1 Cyanobacteriota bacterium
CACCCCCAGGGTGGGAGGGATCGCGGAGCCCATCAGGCGGAATAGCTCGACGATCAGGAGCAGATGACGGACACAACGTTGCCGTCTTGGATCAAAAGTGGTGGCTTGGGGCCTTTTGGCTTTCAGGCAACAGGCTCCTAGCCAGGCATCGGAGCGTCTCCTTGAGGAGCTCGGCCTCTCCATCGCCCTGCCCTGGCCCTGGCCGGTGGGGCGTTAACCAGGGCCGGCCCCATCGCCCCGCGTAAGGGTTCCACTCCTCTGGCACGCCGACGCCACCGTGTGTCGCAAGGCGGCATGGTCCCGCCAGTCCTCCGGCAGGGCCAACCAGAGGGGACTGCGCAGGGGCACAGGAAGGGGGCAACGACGCAGCGTCGCCCACCCCTCCGCCTCCAGATCCCCCACCACCAGCGCCTGGGCCGATCGCTGGATCCTTTCGGCCCAGGCGCTCGCGGTCTGCCAGCTGTTCTCCCCGTCCCGCAAGGTGAGCCCCCGCGCCCCTAGGGCCGCGTGCAACCCAGGCGCCACACCCCGCTCGGGCACGAGAACCTCCACCCGTCCCGCTTCCGGCTCCGACGCCGCCAGCCGCGGACCAAAGGCCAGGGCCAGGGGCCAATCCCCCAGGGGCACGAGGTCGAGCTCCTGACGGTTCCCCCCATCCGCCACCAGGAGATCCAATCCAGAGATCAGGGCACCATCCAGCACGCCCTGCCGCACCAACTCCAGCCAGTTGTCCAACGGTCGGAAGCGGTGGGGCGTGGGCAACAGCCAGGGGAAGCCCGCCAGGAGGGGCTGGTGCAACCAGTCGCAGCCGATGCGGGCCACACCCGCGCCCAAGCGGTGGAGCCTGCAGCCCAACCGCAACTGCCGCTTGGTGGCCGATGTGCCGAAACTGCAGCCCAACCGCTCCTGCCGATCCCGCACGAGGGCAAAGTCATCGGCCAGGCTCCGATAACGACGGCTGATCGTCGGCTGGCTGATGCGCAGCCAGCGACCCGTTTCCACCGTGGTGCCGCTGAGCTCCAACAGGTCCAACAGGCGAATGTCGCGCAGCAGCTCCGGGAAACGGTATTGGTCGGCGGAGGCGATCGCGGCGGGGGGGGACGCGTCCATGGGTGGGTGAGGCGCTGGGGCCAGCCTCCCCAGGCTGGCGGGATGGGCAGCAGTTTTTGGTGCGAAAAAGCAAGCAGCCGCCACAGAAGCTTGTCAGTGACTGCATTTGAGTTTTCTTTTTCGCACGGAGTTGATCATTTGAGGGGCGACGAGCACTGTGGGATGTGGTCAGGGCCTCTCCCCGCGGATCGTCCTGTGCCAGGCCCCCAGCGACCCTGACCGCGCGGCTTGAGGGGGCCCTCGGTGCCGTAGTCCGTCGCCATGAAGGTTCAGGCCCTCACCCGTCACCACCCACGGTCTGCCACGACCACACCAAGAGAGATGCCGTGGCCGCTCAAGCCTGCCCCAATAGAACAAAGCCATAGTGTAAATTTTTTATTTATCCCCAATCCCCCATGCGTCTCCTCCCTGTCATCCTTCTTGCGCTGGCGACATGGCCAGCAGGCGTTAGCGCCGGACAGGTCTATCTTGTTGGGTTTGCAAAGTCTGGGGAAAGCAAAACATATGGGGCTATTACTTCCTTTGTTTTGCCAATGGACAATATGGAACGGTGCCGCAGTGCGGGCGAAAAACCCATGGAGAACAATGAGAATAAAAGGCGAATTCAGGGTTTTATTGACTTCTTCAGGGTTGGGTACGACTGCATTGAAGGGAAGTAGATCTAAATCAAATTTAATCACAATCAAGTCCTCTCCTCCCCCAACCACGTCGATTTTTGCAAGGTTTTGACGCGCACCCCGGCTGGGGGTTGGATCAGCGCCGCGGAGACGTCGCGGCGCTGATCCAGAGCTGGCTCCTGAGGCTTTAAGCGCCCTCCTTGCGCCAGTTGAAGCGGCGTTTCAAGGCCAGCGACACGTAGACCAGCGACACCAAGACCGGCACCTCAATCAACGGACCAATTACGCCGGCCAGGGCCTGTTGGGAGCTGACACCCCAGAGGCTGATGCAAACGGCGATCGCCAATTCAAAGTTGTTGCCCGCCGCCGTGAACGCCAGGGCGGAGGTGCGCGCATAGCTGAGACCACTGGCATGACCCACCAGAAAGGCCACGGTCCACATGATCAGGAAATAGAACAGCAGGGGCAGGGCCACCGGAATGATCTGGAGCGGATTCGATGTGATCGCCTGCCCCTGCAGGGCAAACATGACCACTATCGTGAACAACAACCCATAGAGCGCCCAGGGCCCAATGCGCGGCAGGAAAGCCTGCTCATACCAGCGGTAGCCCTTCCAGCGCACCCCGATCAGCCGCGTCAGAAAACCCGCCACCAGGGGCAGCCCAAGAAAAATCAACACCGCCCGCGCGATCTCCCCAAACGAAAACCGCACCACCTGACTGTCCAGCCCCAGCCAGGACGGCAAGATTTGCAGATAAAACGTACCCAACGCCGCATACACCATCACCTGCAGGATGGAGTTGATCGCCACCAGCAGGGCCGCCGCCTCCCGATCACCCTGCGCCAGGTCAATCCAGATCAACACCATGGCGATGCACGGGGCAATGCCGATCAGGATCAATCCCGTGCGGAAGGCCTCCTGCGTCGGCAAAAACCACCAGGCCAGCGTGAACATCAGCAGGGGCCCCACCCCCCAGGTGAGCGCCAACGTGAGGGTGAGCAGGCGCCGATCGCGTGCCACATGGCCGAGCTCGCCATAGCGCACCTTCGCCAATACCGGATACATCATCAACAACAGGCCCAACGCGATCGGCAGGGACGTGTGATCCACCTGCACCGCTCCGAGCCAGGCCGGCAGCCCGGGCAGCCAACGGCCCAGGAGCAACCCCGCCGCCATCGCCAGCAGAATCCACAACGGCAGCAACCGGTCAAGCCAGGAGAGGGTGCCAAGCACCGCGGCGGCCCCCGCCGGCGGCGTTGAACGATCAAGGATGGGACGGGTCATGGGGCGTCGATGTCGCGGCTGTGGGCTCCTCCATAGGATCACCCCCCAGCCACCTCCGCCACCATGGCCGTCGCCACCCCCCCCCCTCCCTGCTGTTGACCGGTGGCGGCAGCCTGCGGGGCACGGTGCGGGTGCCGGGTGACAAGTCGATCTCCCACCGGGCCCTGCTGTTTGGCGCCAT
>JBKCVY010000295.1:0-14216 GCA_046317475.1 Cyanobacteriota bacterium
ACCATGGCCTGCTGGAGGCCGTGGGGGGCTTCAACGAACTGCTTCAGGGCTACGGCTTTGATGACAAGGACCTGCTGGCCCGCCTGCGGCACTGGACCGGACGGGAGGCGCAGCCGATCCCCGAGGCCTGGATTGGCGTGATCCACCACGGCGACGCGGAACGGGCCGAGCTGGGCGCGGGGGACCGGGGCCTGGCCGCCAGCCAGGGCCTCGCGGCCATGCGCGCCACCCGCCTGGCCAATCGGCTTGTGGCGGCCCATTGCCCCTGGGGGCCCCACTCTCCCCACACCTCCTATGGCCAAACCAGCCCGGGCGTGTGGCGGGCGGACCCCCGGTCCATCCCCCACCCCCCCGATGCCGTGGCGGCCGAACTGGAGCATGTGCGACGCATGACCTTCTGGGGCCACTTCCTGGCCATCCCCGAGGTGTTCCTCGAGGCGCTTCCCTTCAGCCTCTGTCCCCCCGCCCGGGGGGGGCGGTGGCCCGTGCGCTGGTGGCATCGCCTCTGGTGGCACACGGGCCGCCGCCTGCTGGGGGCCCCGGTGTGGGCCCTGGTGACGGGCCGGTCCCTGCTCGTGGCTGGCGGCAGGGGGGCCAGCGGCGGACGGTGATCCACCTCACCCTGGCCTCCAACGCCATCCACCTGGAGGCCGCCCGCCGCCTCCGGGACGGGCTGGCGCCCCGCCCCAAGGGCATGGAGGTGCTCCTTTGGGAACCCAACCGCTTTGCGCTCACCCCGGCGGACCGTCGCCGCTGGCCCCTGCGCCTGCCGGCCCGACCCGCGAGCTACCTGCTCTTGGCCCCCTGGGCGCTCCTCGGGCTGGTGCGGGAGTTGCGGCTGGCCCACCGGCGCGGGGCCGGGGTGGGCCTGCGGCTGCTGCTGCGGCGCGCGGGCCGGATCACCCTTCTGGATGACGGCCTGGATCAGTACCGGCGCCTGCCGCGGGCGGTAGAACCCCTCCGCTTTCCAGCGGGCAGCGACTGTTGGCTCTTCTCCGACGCTCCCACCTGGCGGGCCCCATGGTGCGCGCGCTTCCACTGCCGTGAGCTCGGCCCCCTGTATCCCCTCCCCTCCCCGTCCCCCCCATCGCCCCCGGACTCCGCCCCCGCGGGCGACGCAGGGCCCGACTGGAGCAAGGACGGCGCCAACGGGACCGAGGACACGCCACCAGGCACCCTGATCATCGACTCGCCAGGGCTGGAACGCCTGCGGGAGCAGGCCGCCACCCTCCCCCATCCCTGGTGTCTGGTGCCCCACCCCGTGCGGGCCAAGCGCTCCTGGCCCCTCCCCTTGGGGCCCTCCGACCGCCACCGCGCGATCCCGCCGGAGGAGCTGCTCCCCCATTGGCGGGGCACCGTGGTGGTGGGGGAAAGCCTCATGCTCCTGGCGGCCCTGCGGTTGCGACGCGCGGACACCAAGCTGGTGGTGGTCTTGCCGTCGACGGCGGACGCCCACCTGCGCGAGCAGGTGGCCGGGGCCCTGGCGCCCGAGCCCCTGGGTGAAGCGGCGGGAGAGGGGGCGAAGGGAGAGGAGCAGGTTTCCAGGCCGGACTGACCCGTTCAGAGCAACTCCTCGAGCACGGCCAGCACTTCGGCGGCCGCGTGATCCCAACGGAAGGCCCGCGCCCGCTCCGCCCCCGCCCGCCCCAGATGGCGCGCCAAACTCCCTTCCCGCGCCACCTGGGCCATGGCCGCCGCGATCTCCCCCGGCTGGCGCGGATCGACCAGCAGGGCCCCATCCCCCACCACCTCGGGCAACGCCCCCGCCCGGGCGGCGATGACCGGCGTCTCACAGGCCATGGCCTCCAATGCCGGCAGGCCGAACCCCTCCCAAAGGCTCGCCATCACCAGGGCCTGACAGCGGTTGAGGAGTTCCAGCCGGTCGTCATCGCTCACCCAAGGCACCCAGTCACAACGGGTGCCGATGCCCAGCTCGCTGGCGAGCGCCCGCAGGCGGGGCGTGGTGCGCGGATCCTGGGGACCCACAAGCTTGAGCCGCAGGACGCCCTCGGGATCCTTCACCGCGGCGAAGGCGCGCAGCACCCGGGCCAAATTCTTGTGGGGGTCATGGCGGCCCAGCACCAGGAAGAAAGGCTCCCGCGGGCGCGCCAGCGGCCGCAGGCGTCCCGGATCGAAACCCAGCCGAATCGGCACGAGCCGCCGCGCGGGCACCCCCAACCGGCCGTGCACCTCCCGGGCGGTGGCCTCGGAGTTGCAAAGCACCCGCGCGGCCCGATGGAGCACCAGGGGCACATAGGCCAGGTGGTAGGCCAGCAGGGGGCTCGGCCGCGGATAGCGCAGGGGGAGCAGGTCATGGGCCAGCACCACCGAGCGCACGCCACGCCCCAGGGGCGCCTCCGGCAAGGGGGACAGCAACAGGGGAGCCCCACTGGTCTTGAGCAGGCGTGGCAGCTGGGTTTGGGTCCAGAGCAGGCGGGCCCCATGGCCGCGGCGGCCATGCTCCGGGGACAGGTGGGACGGAATCGGCACGCTGCCGGGTCGATCCCCTCCCAGGGGATCCAGCAGGGGCACCCGAACGGGATCGAGGGCCGCCACCAGGTCGCGGGCCACCACGCCAATGCCCGTTGGCCGCTGGCCCAGATAGCTGCCATTGAAGAGGGCCCAGGGGAGGGTCATCGCCCCGCCCCCCCCCGGGCCTGATCCCGGCCTGTCCAGGCCTCCAGGGCACCCGCCAGCACGGCCCGGCTGCGCCCCGGCTGGAGGGGAAAGCGAACCAGGGCCGTCGCCAGCACCCTCAGGCTCCGCAGCCACAGCACCCAGGCGGGGCACTGGCGCCGCAAAAAACGCAGATAGCTCACCGTGGAGAGGCGAAAGCGGCGGGGGGAGGGACTGCCGCTCCCTTGACCGCGCCGGTGGGTGACGCGGGGCTCCGGCAGCCACAGCACGGGGGCCCCCAGCCGACCAAGCCGCAAACAGAGGTCCATGTCTTCGTAATAGAGCGGAAACGCCGGATCGAATCGGGCGGGGGGGGTGTGGGCGCTGGGCCGCAGCGCCAGGCTGCAGCCGCTCAACCAGTCGACAGCCTGGCGCCGCGGGGGACCACCGGGGGGGGGCAGGCGGCGAGCGCGGAAGCGCAGCCCCGCGGAGAACCAGCCGCCGCTTGCCTCCAGCGTTCCCGTGTCGTCCGCCACGGCGGTGCCCACCACGCTGCGGGGGGACAGGCTGGCCAGGGCCTCCCCCAGACGGCCCACCTCATCCCCCCGGGGGAGGGCCGTGTCGGGATTGAGAAGCCAAACCCACCCCATCCAGCCACGGGACTCCAGCCAGTCCAGGGCCCGGTTGCAGCCAGCCCCGAAGCCCTCCCCCTCGCCCCCCCGCAGCAGGTGGAGGGACGGGGGGCTCCCGGCCCCCTGATCCAGTGGCAGCGTGTCGCCCCTCACGGGGGCGCTCTTCGGACTGTTGTCCACGACCAGCCAGAGGGGCGGCGGCGGCGTCTGCCGGGCCAAATCCCCCGCCAACGCGGGAAGCACCGCGCCGCTGTGGTGCGCGACGGTGATGACCACCAGGGGCACCGCTGGAGCGGAGGGGCCGTTGGGGGGGGCGGGAGGGGAAACGCGCGTTGTGATGGGATCGGCCCCGCGATCTGGAGGCCAGCATGGTCCCGGATCGGCCATTCGCCCAGGGGATGGGGACCGGTGGAGAGGGGAGAGCGGAACGGGGAGGGTGGAGCGGCGACGATGGCGCGTTCGGGAGCGGCGATAGGCTCACCCCATTGGCCTTGGCGGGGAGGAGGACGATGCGTTTTGTGGTGGCGGTGCCGGCCCGTCTCGATTCCTCCCGCCTGCCGGGGAAGGTGATGGCGGACATCGGAGGGCGCCCGATGCTGCGGCGGGTGTTGGAACGCTGCGCCCTCGCCCATCGCCCCGCGGCCGTGGTGCTCTGCGCCGACAGCACCGCTTTGGTGGAGGCCGCCGAGAGCTGGGGATTTCCCGCCATCCTCACCGCGCCGGAGTGCGCCTCAGGCAGTGAGCGCCTGGCCTCGGCCCTGGAGGCGATCCTGGCCTTTGGCGGTGGAGATGGCGCAGGGGCGTTGACGGAAACGGTGATCCTGAATGTGCAGGGCGACCAACCGTTCATTGATCCGGCGGTGATTGATGCCATGGCGGACGAATTCGAGAGCCGCGGTCCCACGCCGGAAGTGCTCACGCCGATCTACCGCATGGGGGCGGCGGCGCTGCACAACCCCAACGTGGTGAAAACCCTGGTGGGCGCCGATGGACGCGCCCTCTATTTTTCCCGATCCGCCATCCCCCACGTGCGGGGCGTCGAGCCCGACGCCTGGCACGCCCATGCCCCCTTTTGGGGCCATGTGGGCCTGTACGGCTATCGGGCGGATGTCTTGGCGCGCTGGTTCTCCCTGCCGGCCTCCCCGCTGGAAACCATTGAAAAGCTGGAGCAGCTCAGGCTTCTGGAGGCGGGCATCACCATCGGCACGTTTGAGGTGGCGGGCGACTTCCTCTCGGTTGACACCCCGGAACAACTGGAGCAGGCCAGGGCCCTCGCCAACGGCCAGGGGTGAGACCCATCCCAGGGGCTGGGCTTCAGCTTCAGGCCATCAAGCCAGGCCCGCCCGCACCAGGTCGTGCAGGCGCAACAGCCCAACCATGCGGGCCTCTTCCGCCACCACGGGCAACACGCCGATGGCCTTGCGCCGGTTGCGCTCCATCCGTTCCAGGGCGTCGATGGCCAGGATGTCAGCCGTGATGGTGATGGGGTCGGCCGTCATCAGGTCGCTGGCGGTCAGGTGGTTCCAGTCGTTGGGGGGACGGCCCTGCAGGGCGCGGCGCAGATCTCCATCCGTGATCAACCCCCAGAGCAGGCGCTGATCGTGCTCCCGGGCCACCCAGCAGGCCCCCACCCCATCGGCGGTCAGGTGACAGATCACCTCTGGCAACGGGGTGGCGGCGTCCAGGGGGGCGAGCCGGTCCACCGGCACCATCAGGTCGGCGGCGGTGAGGGTGAGCTGTTTGCCAAGGGCCCCGGCTGGATGGTTGAGGGCAAAGTCCTGCGGGGAGATGCCCCGCCGCTCCATCCACACCGCCGCCAGGGCATCGCCGATGGCCATGGCCACCGCCGTGCTGGCCGTGGGCGCCAGGTTGAGCGGGCACACCTCCCGGTCCACGGACCCGTCCAGCACCACCTCACACTCCCGGCCCAGGCTGGACTCCACCCGGCCCACCAGGGCGATGCGGGCGGTGCCGCGGCGACGCAAATGGGGCAGGATCTCCAGCAACTCCTGGGTTTCGCCGCTGTTGGAGAGCAGCAAGGTGACATCGTCCGGGGCCACCACCCCCAGATCCCCATGCAGGGCATCGAGGGGATTGAGGTAGATCGCCATCAGGCCGATGGAGGAAAAGGTGGCGGCGATCTTGCGGGCCACGATGCCGCTCTTGCCCACGCCGGTGATCACCAGCTTGGCCCGCCGCTCCGCGCAGCCCTCCAACAGGGTCAGGGCAGCCTCGACTTGGCTGTGTTGGAGACGGGCGGCGGCGGCGGAGATGGCGGCGGCTTCCTCCATCAAGCAGCGGGTGAGGGCAGACAAGGGGACGGGAAAAAGTGAAAAGAATTATCGCAGCCTTTCCCCCAGGCTGGGTGTCGCCTGGCTGGAGCCGTTCAAGGGAGCTCGGCAATTTTCTTACACTTAATTGCCATCCCCTTTCCTGTGGATTGGCCCATTGCCCTAGGTTGTTTTTCTCCGCTTGCGTTGGCTCACGTGCCCGGTGCTGAGGTGGCCCTGTCGCCGTTTCTCATCACGGCCTTCCCCATCAGCGCTCCCTTTCGCTTGGATCAGGTCACCACGGCCCCCGGGCTGTTGGCGGCGCTGGCCGTGGGCCAGCTGGTTGGAGCCGCCGTGCTCGACATCAGCGGGCGGCGCGGCTGGCACCGTTTGTGGTGGCAGGCCGTTGGCGTTTTCCTGATCCTGACCCTGGTGTTTTTCACGTTGGCCACCTGGGGAACGAGCGACACCACCAAGATCAACCATGCGTTGACGACGAATCGGGCGGGCGGCACCGTCGGCGAACCGTTCTGGTGGCTGCTGGGCCCCCTGTTCCTTCACCTCCCCTACCGCATGGCATTTGTGCACGGGATGGTGGCCAGTGGTTACGCGGGAGCGGCCCTGGCGTTGGCGCGGCGCTGGGGCGTTCCCGCCTGGGCCGGATGGTGGGCGCTCTTTCTGACCTGGAGTCCGCTGCTACGCAGCTTTCTGCAAAACGGAATCACCCGGCAGGCCCTCTCCACCTTGCTGCTCCTGCCCCTCTTCCTGCGCCTCGCGGGCCTGCTCCCCATCCGCAAGCCGCTCGTGCTGCTCGGTGTTGTGGGTTCGGCCTCCAGCCACACCACCTTTCCGTTCTCCCTGGGGTTGGCCCTGTCGCCGCTCCTGGTGGGGCCAGGCCTCAAGCGTTTCCTGGCCTCCCTGCGGCGCCAATGGCTGTGGCCGCTGGCGGCAGCGAGGGTGCTGGTGCTGGTGATCGTGGTTCCCGTGACCGTGCAGAAGTTGGCGATTTACAGCGGCGAGGGAACGTTTTTCAGCAGCTATTCACTCCTGCCCGAGGTGCGGCGCTTGCAACTGGCGATGGCCCTGGGACTGGTGGGGGCGTGCTGGCAGCATCGGTTGGGGCCCAAGCGCTTGCTGGACTGCGCGCTGAGCAGGCTCCTGTTGCTCTTCGCCGGGCTCTATGGGCTGCTGCAGTGGGCCGTGGCCAAGGAGTGGTTCGCCTCCATCGCCTTTCGCCTCAGCGATGGGGTGGGTCTGTTGTTGCTGGTGCTGGTTTTGGCCTGGCTGCACCACTACAACAGCCAAGCCTGGTTGTGGCCCGCGTTGCTGGTGACTCTTCATTATTGGTTTTTCATCCGCATTCTCCCATCTGGCGACCTGATGTGTGGCAAAGACGACGCCTTTCTCTGCGTGCCAGATCGCTGGCCCTGGCAGATACGCTACTAAAAAGGCCAGGCAGAACTTAAAAGATTGAGTAGATGAATGGTGCCACAACCGTGCCATGGGTGAGCACCAGCAGGGCGCCCATCAAGACAATCGTGATGATCAGTGGCGCCAACCAAAACTTCTTGCGAACCTTCAAAAAATCCCAAATATCTTTGGCGAGATCGAGCAGGGCTTCCATTGGTGTTGGCGTGGGTGGCAGAGCGGCGGAGCGGGACGTTTAAAAAATTTTGCGCATGTTCACTTTGGAATGGGAGGGTGGCTCCCGGTAACTCTCACTGGTGTTGCGACGGCGTCGCAAGGGGTCGTGTCCCAGCGCGCGCATCAGGATCGCAATGGGCTGGAGCACCAGAATGTAAACCATCCCAAGGATGAGGTGGCTGTTGATCCAACCCAGCAGGTGGCCCAAGGCCATCCAGCCCCGGTAGGGCCAGGCCAAGGCCTTCGGCCAGGCGATTCCCAATCCAAGGGCGGGAACGCCGATCCAAAGGGTCCATGCCCGGAAGGGGTGGCCGTGCAGGGCGGGCAGCAACCAGCCCAGCAGCAGGGGAAAGACCACACCCAGCAAAAGACCAAACTCCCGTAGCTGGCGCCGCGTGGGGGTGGAAGGGGAATGGGCTGCCATGGGCTGGAAGGGAGGGTTGCCTGGAACGGAAGGGTCGGAAGGGTCAGTCGAGTTCGAAGGTTGCCTGCCAATCCTCGTCAGCAACCAGGGGCGGCTGTTCCCCTTTCAGCAACAATTGATTTTCGATGACCAGCGCATCCATTTCGGTGCGCATGAAACAGCGATAGGCATCTTCCGGCGTGCACACAATCGGTTCGCCCCGCACGTTGAAGGACGTGTTGACCAGGGTGGGGCAGCCCGTGCGACGACGGAAGGCAACGATTAAGTGATAAAAACGGGGATTGGTCGCCGGGCTCACCGTTTGCACCCTGGCGGAGTAATCCACATGGGTGACCGCGGGCAGGGAAGAGCGTTTCAACTTGAGCTTTTCAATGCCAAACAAATGGCGATCTTCCTCGCCCATGGGCAGGCACAGCTTCGGTTGGACCGGAGCCACCAAGAGCATGTATGGACTGGTCACCGGCAGGTCGAACTGGCTGGTCGCCTCCTCCTCCAGGACCGCCGGGGCGAACGGCCGGAAACTCTCTCGATATTTGATCTTTAAGTTCATCACACTTTGCATGTTTGAGTTGCGAGGATCCCCCAAGATCGATCGTGCCCCCAAGGCCCGTGGTCCAAATTCCATGGCACCATTGAACCAACCGATCACGTTCCCCTGCTCCAGCAACTCCGCGACCCGATCAAACAGGGGACCATCCTCAAGGGTATGGAAGGGTGCCCCCACCGATCGGAGATAGGTCCGCACCGCGTCATTCGTAAAGCGCGGGCCCAAATAGGTTCCGCGCATGGCGTCTTGCGGTTGGATGGTTCGCGGTTGACCATAGTGTTGGTGCCAGGCCACCAAAGCGGCGCCAAGGGCCGAGCCAGCATCCCCAGAGGCGGGCTGGATCCAGATCCGCTCAAAAATGCCTTCTCGCAGCAGCTTGCCATTGGCCACGCAGTTGAGGGCAACTCCTCCAGCGAGGCAGAGATTTGTGGCGCCGGTTTCCCGTCGCAAAGTCTGGGCCAGACGCAAAACAATTTCTTCCGTCACCTCTTGAATAGAGGCGGCCAAATCCATGTGGAACTGGCCAATGCTGGACTCCCTCTTGCGTGGCGCCTGACCAAAGAGCTGATTAAAACGGCGGCTTGTCATGCGGAAGCCACGATGAAACTTGAAGTAGCTCAAATCGAGGCGAAAAGTGCCATCGGGCTTGATATCAATTAAATGATCTCGGATGGTGGATGCGTAGATGGGTTTGCCGTAGGGGGCCAGGCCCATCAGTTTATACTCGCCAGAATTAACTTTGAACCCACAGAAGTATGTAAAGGCTGAATAAAGCAGACCAAGCGAATGGGGGAAATTGATCTCCCATAGGGGGCGCAGCGAGTTGCCCTCCCCCATCCAGGCGGAGGTTGTCGCCCATTCCCCTACGCCATCCATGCAGAGAACAGCCGCATTCTCAAAAGGACTCGGATAGAAAGCAGCTCCAGCGTGGGAAAGATGATGCTCTGAAAACAACAGTTCGGGCAGGGAGGCCCTGCGTTCTTCTTGGCTACCCACCTCTTCAGGGGCAGCACAATCTTGGGCAAGCTTGAGAAGGGATTTACGAATCTCGCTCTTGAGAAAAAGTTTTTCTTTCAACCAAACCTGCATGGCCGCCACGAAGGAGCGCCCTCCCCTTGGGGCGGCACCGATATAGGTTTCCAGCAAACGCTCAAATGTGAGAAGGGGCTTTTCATAGTAAACAACTGCATCCAAATTAGCCAGATCTAAATTTTGACTTTTCAGACAGAAAGCCGCCGCAAGGGAAGGGAAACGGGCATCATGTTTTTTGCGACTGAAGCGTTCTTCCTGGGCCGCTGCCACGACAACTCCGTTATCAATCAAGGCTGCCGCACTGTCATGATAATAAGCCGATATGCCGAGAATCTTCATGGAGGGTCGGCGTTAAACGCTGAGCTTAAACGACATGTGAGCAACCGGGTTCGCCGCTGTTCAACTGACGGAGCTGACAGCGCCCATCGTGCCAGCTGCGCGCCAGCCAGCCGGATCGGGCATGGCAACCCGGGCACCGCAGGGCAGCGGGCATGCTTTGGGATGGCCACCCATGCCTGACCGCGAGGTTCGCTATTTGGTTTCTCCTGACGGCGAAAGGCTTTGGCTGATGGGCTGCAGGGGCACGGCTCCCTGGGCACGGAAAACAAGGCGGATGGTTTTAATCAGGATGAATACATCCAGGAACAGGTTGGCATTTCTCAGATAAAAGATGTCATAACTCAATTTTTTGCGGCTATCGGCAATGCTTGCTCCGTAGGGATAACAGACCTGGGCCCATCCGCTCAGGCCTGGTCTGACCCAGTGGCGACTGCGGTAATGGGGAATCCGCTCCTCCAGGTCAAGTTCAATTTCCGGTCGTTCAGGCCTGGGGCCAATCAGGCTCATTTCTCCTTTGAGAACGGACGCCAGCTGGGGCAGCTCATCAATGCGCGTGCGGCGCAGCCAGGCGCCAATTTTGGTGATGCGTGGATCATCCCGTTTCGCCCACTGGGCACCAACAACCTCAGCCCTGGCATGCATCGTGCGAAGTTTCCAAATTCGAATGATGGTTCCAAACAGGCCTGTGCGTTCCTGGGTATAGAAAATTGGGCCGCCATCTTCCAGACGGATCAGCACGGCGGCGAGGCCGATCAGGGGCGACGTCAGCAGCAGAAGCAGTAAGGCGACGATCAAATCCCCCAGCCGCTTGATCCGCCAGCCAAGCCGGCCTGGCTGAAGTTCAAACCCCTCCGCTTGGACGAGCCAACGACTGGTGAACAGCTCTGGCGGCACCCTCTGGAGATGATGCTCCGCCCAGGCCATCAGGCTGGAAACCGTTGTTCCCGCGATGCGGAGTTCGAGCAAATCCTGAAGCAAGCGATCGTCAATAATCGCGGAATCACTGATGGCAATGCCATCAAACTTCAAGGATTTTAAGGCGTGGCCGCCAGGCACGCTCCCGCGGGCATTCGCCCATTGCAGCAAGCCATCCAGACGGGAAGGGGTCGTGCGGTCAGGGGACAGATCCGTGGGGCAAAACGTCAGTTGAACTTCGCGGCTCAGGCGGCTGTCCCGCAGCTCTTCGCGCAGGACATCCAAGAGATTATTCTCGCCAACCAGCAGAAAAGATCGGCGATGTTGCTGCTTGCGAAACACCCACAATTGCGCCAAAGCCGAGCCAGACGTAACGGCGGCAAGCAAGGGAATGAGAAAGCGACGGAAGGTGCGTGGATCCTCAATCTTGAGGCCCCAATTCAACACCGTCACCACAAGAACAACCACCAAAAAGGCGACGGCCGCCGTCAGCAAAAGCCGTCGACTAAGTCGGTCTCGCTTAACTTGCTCGTCCCGCGAATAACGGCCCAGGAGATAGGAGAAGCCGAGCCAAATGGCCAACAGTGCGCCAACCGAATTCGTGATGCCTGGCAGCTGGCCAAACTGCCGAAGAAAGAGGAAATTATAACTCGCAACGATTAAAATGCCATCAAAGATGGCCAGCATGGCGAGAATCCAGCGTGGACGGAGCCAGGGGTTACGCCACCACATGCCGCAGCTTTGCCGACCTGCAACTATATGGTGGTGTCAGCTCCCTTCCCCTCCCCTTCCAGCGCCCGCCGGAACGCGCCAGCCCCGCCAGCCCCTGGCCCGGGACGGAGCGTGAGGAAGGTCCGCCGCGGCCCATCCCCCCTCGGCTACGCCCTGGCCGACGGCCTGCTGCTCTCCGTCATCTGGACGTTGGTTTACGCCTGGCGCTACGGGGCCTGGCCCACCTTCAGCATCGGCCCCATCGCCTTCACCGCCGCCTGGCTGCTCGTGCATTTCCTGCTGGGCACCTACACCTCCCTGGCCAGGCGGCAGCTCACCTCCGGCCGCCAGCTGCGGAACTGTGTCGCCACCGCCATCGCCGTGTTCATGTTGGCCACGGCCATGACGGCCCTGCGGGGAGAGCTGCTCAGCCCCACCATGGGCCGCCGCTTCCTGATCCCCGTGCTCACGCTTGGCTTCCTCACCAATCAACTGCTGCGCCTGAGCCAAATCAATTCCCACCTCTGGCAGCCCCAGGAAACCTGGCTGCTGATCGCCTCGCCCGCGGAGCGGGCGGCCCTGTCCCGGGCGATTGACTATGGCGGCTGTGCCATCCCCTGCGGCCTGGAGTGGCGCTCCTCGGACCGGATGCCGGCCCTGCCCGAATCCCTGGCCCAGCTTTTGGATCTGGATGGCGTGGCCATCGGTTCCCAGCTGGATCCCTCCGCCCATGACCGCCGGGTGATGCTGGAGTGGCAGCAGGCCGGAGTTCGCCTGCTGTCGATCCGCGGTTGGGCGGAGACCTTTCTGCAACGGCTGCCCCCGGAGCTGGTTCCCGAGAGCTGGTCGGAGCGGGTCCAGGTGTTCAGCCATGCCCGAAGTGGACCCACCGCGCGCCTGAAACGCATGGGAGACCTGATCGTCAGCGGGTTGCTGTTGCTGCTTCTTTTGCCCTGGGGCGCGTTGGCTGTGGCCATGGGGTGGCTGCGCCTCAGTGGCGATGTCTGCAGTGGCCGCAACGGTCGCCCCTTCCGCCGCATTCGCTTCACGGGGGGAGGGGGCCTGGCGGCCTTGCCCCAATTGATCAACGTCTGGCGGGGCGAAATGAGCCTGGTGGGTCCCAGACCCCTCAGCCAATCCCTGATGGAGGAGCTGGAGCAGCGCTTCGGCGGCGCGGAGCTGCGTGAATGGATGCGTCCAGGCATGACGGGCTGGGGGCGCATCGGCGGCGCGCCGCCCCAGGAACCGGACGCCATAGCCTGGGAACTCGCCCGCGATCTCTACTACCTGCGCAACCATTCCCTCCCCCTGGATCTGCTGCTCCTGCTGCTGTCAGCGCTGCGGTTGCCCCCGCAATGGCTGGGGCGCTGAAAGGATGGCGGTGCGAGAGTGGGCCGCTCCGGCTTCGCCCTCCCCTCCCGCGGTCACCGTCATGCGCCCCGCCCAGGTCGCCCGTGTCGCGGGCTTCAACCTCGCCCTGTTCCTGGGGATGGTCGTGGTGGTGGAACTGGCGCTGCGTCTGGCCGGCGTGCGTTTTCCCGCCTTTTACCAGCCGGAATGGGAGCGGGGCTACGGGCTACGGCCCAACGCCACGGGTCGGTGGACCCGCGAAGGCCAAGGGCAGGTGCGCATCAACCCGGATGGCCTCCGGGACCGAACCCACGATCGGCGTCCCGCACCAGGGGTGTTGCGGGTGGCCTTGCTGGGGGATTCCTTCAGCGAGGCCCTGCAAGTGGATCTGGAGCAAACCTGGTGGAAACAGCTGGAGCGGCGGATCAACAGCACGCCAACCTGCGCCTGGCGCAAGGAGTTTCCAGGGGGGGTGGAATTTGTCAATTTTGGCGTGGGTGGCTACGGGACCGGACAGCAGCTGCTCACCTGGCGCTTGAAGGCGCGCCAGTATCAGCCCAAGGCCGTGATGCTGGCCATGTATCTCGGCAATGACATTCAGGACAACACCCCCCGGCCCCGGCAGGATCAACCGGTGTTTCGCCTCGGGCCCGACGGTACGCCGCGGGTGGATAACGCCTTCCGCCAATCGGCGGGCGCGCGCTTTCGCTTCTCCCCGCTGGGCCGGGCGCTCAACCAGCTCCTCAACCACTCCGCCCTGCTGCAATTGGCCAATGAGGCCAAAAACCGCTGGTCGGCCCGCCAGCCCCTCCCCGGCCCGGGCCAAGGTGGCCCCGGGCTGACCCTGGAGCGGGATGATCCCAGCGGCTGGCGGCTCACTGAAGCTCTGCTGCGCCAACTGCGCGATGAGGTTCGAGCCAGCGGGGCGCATCTCCTGGTGACCTCCCTGTCCACCCCCGAGCAGCTTTGGCCCGATCGCGGCGAACGGCAAGCCTTCTTCCGCGAGCAAAAAGCGGACCCGTTCGCCCGGGAAGCGCGTCTGGCCTCCCTCTTGAACACCCTTGGCGTGCCGTACATTCCCCTGGCCCAGGAGCTCCGTCAGGAGGCGGACCGCCAGGGCCTGATCCTGCATGGCTTCCCCGATCAGCAGCCCGGACTCGGCCATTGGAACGCCACGGGCCATCGGACGGCGGCGGCGGTGTTGGCGCGCCGCCTCTGCGACGGGGGCGGAGCCCCATGAGGCCTCGGCTGGCGATCCTCGCCACCCATCCAGTGCAGTACTTCGTTCCCGTGTTCCGGGGGCTCTCCGCCTGCCCGGAGTGGGACACCCGCGTGTTTCTGGGCTGCCTGCATGGCGTGGAGGCCAACAGCTTCGATCCCGACTTCGGCCAGAGCTTCGCCTGGGACTGCGACCTGCTGGGTGGCTACGCCCGCACGGTGCTCACGGCCGGTCCCCTGGCCGGCCTCTCCGGAGCGTCGGGCTGGCGCTCGGCCCCAGGGGCGGCCCGCCGCCTCCTGCGCTGGAAGCCCGACGCGGTGCTGATCTTCGCCTACAGCCCCGCCTTCATCACGGCGTTATCGCTGCTGTTGGCCCTGCGGGGAGTGCCGATCCTGCTGCGGGCGGACACGAGCGATGAGGCGTTCGACCGCGGGTGGCTCAAGAGCTGGCTGCGGGATGGCCTGCTGCGGTGGTATTACCGGCGTTGCCGTCGCTTCTATCCGATCGGCAGCGCCTC
>JBKCVY010000296.1:0-3209 GCA_046317475.1 Cyanobacteriota bacterium
CTCCCGGCCGGCTGGCTCTTCGTGCGTCTCCTGTTGCGGTTGGCGCTGATCGACATCGCTCAACTTTGGATTCCCGAACCCCTCTGCCGATGGGGCGTGGTGGCCGGATGGCTGCTGACCGGCCTGATCGGCCTGCAACACTCCCTCCCCGTGGCCCGACACCTGCTCCTCTCCCACGGGTTGGCGGCCGCCCTCGGGCTCCTGGGTTTTGAGATGGTGAGCGACCTGGCGGCCCGCTGGCTGGGGCGACCAGCCCTAGGCCTGGGGGATGCCAAGGTGGCGGCCCTGCTGGGCGCCTGGCTTGGCCCCCTCGGCTTGGCCATGGCGACCCTGGTGGCCGTGGTTGTCGCCGCTGGCGTCGGCGTGCTGGCCCTCCTCGCCCGAGCGATCCAACGGCACCAGCCCGTGCCCTTCGTTCCCTTCCTGGCCCTTGGCGGCGCCCTGGTGTGGCTGACGGGCTCCCCCCCCTGGCTGAGGTTGGTGCTGGGTCCAAGCTGATGGCCTGGTTGGGGGAGCCCGCACCGGTTAAATGGCCCCATCCCCCGGGATCGGTGTCTGCCCACAGGGGCCGCCACACCCCGTTTCACGCCCGCGTCCTTCCGTTCGCTGTCCGCCATGTCCCTCTTTGACTGGTTTGCCGACCGCCGCAAAAACCTCCCTGTGGCCCGCGGCCACCAACTGCAGGAGCCGGAGGAAGGGGATGGCCTCTGGAGCAAATGCCCGCGCTGCTCCTTGGTGATGTATCGCAAGGATCTCCAGGCCAATGCCAGCGTCTGCAAGGGGTGTGGCCACCATCACCGCATCGATTGCGAGGAACGGCTGCGGCTGCTCGTGGATCCGGGAACGTTTGAACCCCTCGACGCCGACCTCGCCCCCACCGATCCCCTCGCCTTCAAGGATCGTCGCAGCTACGCCGATCGTCTCCGCGACGCGCAGCAGGCCTCAGGCCTGAAGGATGCGGTGGTCACGGGGTTGTGTCGCCTGGAGGAGCAGCCCCTTGCCCTGGGGGTGATGGATTTCCGCTTCATGGGCGGTTCCATGGGATCGGTGGTGGGAGAAAAGTTGACCCGTCTCACGGAGGAGGCCACGGCCCGCGCCGTGCCCCTGGTCATTGTGTGCGCGTCCGGAGGGGCGCGCATGCAGGAGGGCATGCTCAGCCTGATGCAGATGGCGAAGATTTCCGGCGCCCTGGAACGGCACCGCCGCGCTGGGTTGCTCTATCTGCCCCTGCTTACCCATCCCACCACGGGCGGGGTGACCGCCAGTTTCGCCATGCTGGGGGACCTGATCCTGGCTGAACCGAAAGCCCTGATTGGGTTCGCGGGACGGCGGGTGATTGAGCAAACCCTGCGCGAAAAATTGCCGGAGGGTTTCCAGACCGCGGAATACCTCCAGGACCATGGCTTTGTTGATCTGATCGTGCCCCGTCCCGAGCTGCGCGCCACCCTGGCCAACCTGCTCCGCCTCCATGGCCGCGGGGCCGCCGTTCCCCAGGCGGTGGAGGCCTGACCATGGGTCGCCGTCACACTCGTTTGGTGGCCTGGCTTTGGGGCCTGTCCCTGGCATTGACCTGGTGCCTCCTCCCCACCATCGCCTGGGCCGGTCCCGTGGAATGGCGTGAGGTGCCCGCCACGGCGGAGGGGCGCCAGTGGTGGGACGCGGGCAGCCTGCGGCTGTCCCGCCAGGGCCAACTCACCGTCCTGAGTCGCTTTCAACCCGCCCAACCCCCCTCAGACGGCGATGCCCCGCCCGGACGGCCCGCCTTAGGCCAGCTTTACGTGATGGAACTCGACTGCGACCAGGCCCTCTATCGCGACGTCTCCGTCAATGGCCTGCCCCGCTTCCGCGCCGAATGGCAGGCCGCCGCCGGCGATGCCCTCAGCACGGCCACGCTCCGGGCCGCCTGTGAGGCGGGTTCCGCCCTGCTGGCCGCGGCGGCGGAGGGGGAGCGCCATGGTGGCTGAGTCCCCAAGCCAGGCCCTGCGCGTGGCGGTTGTGGGTTTGGGCTTTGGCGTCCAGGTGCATGTGCCCGCCCTGCGGGCCTGCGCGGGGGTGGAGCCCACGGCCCTCTGGCATCCCGATCCGCACCGCCTGCGGGCGGCCTGCGACGCCGTGAACCTTCCCGGCGCCACCTCCTTTGAGGCCCTCCTGGCCGACCCCTCCATTGACGCCCTGGTGTTGGCCACCCCACCGGAGCCCCGGGTGGCCCTGGCCATGGCGGCCCTGGAGGCCGGCAAGCACCTGCTGCTGGAAAAGCCCGTCGCTCTCCATGCCGACGAGGTTCGCGCCTTGCAACGGCTGGCGATCCAGCGGCGACGCAGTGTGGCGGTCGATTTCGAATACCGGGCGGTGCCCCTCTTCCAGCAGCTGGCCTCCCTGCTGAGCCAAGGGGTGATTGGCACCCCTTGGCTTGTCAAACTCGATTGGCTGATGAGCAGCCGAGCCGACCCCTCCCGGCCGTGGAGCTGGTATTCCCAAGCGGCCAAGGGGGGAGGGGTGCTCGGCGCCCTGGGCACCCATGCTTTTGACATGCTCCATTGGCTGGTGGGGCCAACCCGCCAGGTGCGAGCCCACCTCAGCACGGCGATCCGGGAACGGCCCCTTCCCGGCGACGGACGCCTGGCGACGGTGGACGCGGAGGACATTGCGCTGCTGCAGCTTGACCTGGAGACCGCGGCTGGGGAGACGGTGCCCGCCCAGGTGGCGTTGGCCTCAGTGGCCCGTCACGGCCGGGGCTGCTGGCTGGAGCTTTACGGCAGCGACGGCACCCTGGTGTTGGGCTCCAGCCGGCAGACGGACTATGTCCATGGCTTCCAGCTCTGGCGGGGAGAGCCCGGCGAGCGTCAGCTCCAACCGCTGGCCCCCGATCCCCACCTCGCCTTTGCCCGCACCTGGGAGGACGGTCGCGTCGCGCCGGTGTCGCGCCTCATGGGCTGGTGGGTGCGGTCGATTCGGGAGGGGACGCCGATGGTGCCGGGGCTGACCGAGGCGGTTGCCAGTCAAGCGGTCTGCGATGGGGCCCGGGACCTGGGGCGCTGAAGCCCGAGGGCGGTGTCGCAAACAACGGTGAACCGAACTCCAAAACACCCTGGACATTCAGTAACGGTTGCTACCATTTTGTGATCGTTGACCGAGGTCGCGTCGCGGTTCTCGCGGCCGACTCGGCGGAAGTAGGGGCGTCTCGGCGTCCTGAAGCAACGCGCCACCCC
>JBKCVY010000297.1:0-2360 GCA_046317475.1 Cyanobacteriota bacterium
AAATCCTGACGCGCTCCATGGAGCCCTCCCCCGCCCTCACATCCCAGCAGTTGGATGATCTCCAACTGTTTCTCAAAGACTGGTTGCGCCACACCGGACGCACCCAGGCTGACCTGAGGCGGGCCCTGAGGGCTTCATCGATTCGCATGCCGGTGCTTCTCGACGCGTTGCAGCGCATCCACCACCAACAGGGGTTGGGGGGGCTTGCGGAGCAGCTCTGCCAAATCGAAACCCTTTGGCACTGCGAAGACACCCACCAACATCCCCGCCCGGAGGCGGCGGCCGATCCAAAATCCCGGGATCCCCTTGACCAGCTTGATCTGCTCCTGGATGAAATCCGGGGCGGCGTGGAACAGGATGGGGACGGGTGGTTGCCCGTGCAGGGTGAGGTGAATTAAGGCAGCATGCATCTGTGAACCATTCCCCTTCCATGTCTTCTCCAACCCGCACCGGTCTTGTTTGGGTTCTTAGTTTGGGAAGCCTGTTCGCCCTGACGCCACCCGCTTCAGCCCAGGTGGAAACATTCATTCTCAAATCCGGCAGCCAGGTGGGCCCGGCGACGGAAGTCAAGCCCAAAAACTGTGTCACCGCCAAGGATGGCACGATCACCTGCGACACGGAGCTTGTGAATCCTCCCGGCAACACTCCCGCTAAGCCCCACTTCACCCCCTTCCGCAACTGACATGAGCACCCCACGACTCGATGGACCGCCCGAGCGACTGTACCTGCGAGTTGTGGATCAATTTGAGCAAACCATCGCCAAAATTCTTGGTGTTTTGCTGCTGGTCTTGATCGTGCTGGCCAGTGTGGAGCTGATGCGCCAAATGGTGGTTGGTCTGTTGCAGGGCCAATCCCTGGGGGAGGGCGAGACGCTGCTTGTCTTTTTTGGCGAACTCCTCAACATCCTTATTGCCCTGGAGCTGCTGCAAAACCTCACGGCCTACCTGCAGCGCCATGCCGTGCAGATTCAGTTGGTGTTGCTGACGGCGATCACCGCGGTAGCCCGCAAGTTGATCGTTCTCCCCGGCACGACAGATTCCAAGCCCCTCATGGTGGTTGCCCTGGGGCTGTGCGTACTCTCTTTGGCGGGGGCGTACTGGCTGATCCGCGGCTTCAGCCCAACGGCGGCTCCAGCCAAAACAATGCCAGCCAGATCGTCCCCGGAGGCGGATCGGTGGCCACCAGCCGGTGGCGATGAAGGGGTTTGATCATCAGGCTGTCCCCTGGTCCCAGCTGCCGCGGGGATGGCTCATCCGCGACTCGCTCGGTCGCCCTGCCGCGTAACAAGCACACCCACTCTGCTTCCTCCTGTTCGTACCAGAAGTCAGGAGGGCTGCTGGCGGCGCAGGAGTGAATGCGTTCCAGTCGCAGGTTGGCTGTCCGCAGCAACACCGTCACCCGCTCTTCGCCAACGGCTGGCACGGGCCCATCCAGAAGGGACTCCCCGGATTGCGGGGGCTCACCCCAGCGCCGACCGATCTCAAAACCATGGGTTTGGGCCAGGGCCACCACCTCGTCATGGTGATCGCACTGGCGCAGGGCCTGGCGCAATTCAGGGTTGCGCTCGCTGAGGGCCACAAAGGCATTGAGCTGCTGGATTTTGTCCAAGAAGCGCTCAAAATCGGCGTCGGCCATGGGGTGGGCGGGAGGAATCAGGAAGGGTCAAATCAGGACAGTGCCCATGCGCCAACGCACGAAGGGTTCCCCAGCAAAGAGGATCTCCTCCTCGCCATCCACCGTCCATCCCAGCCGCTCCAGCAGGGGGCGCGAGAGACGGCTCGCTTCGGTGCGCAGGTGGGTTTGGCCATCGTCACGCGCGTGCTGTTCCAGACATCGCACCAACTGGGTGGCCAACCCCCGGCGGCTGGATCGGCCTCGGCAGTAGAGCAGGGCCAAGCGATCGGGAGGATCCAACAGGGCAAAGGCCTCCACGGAGACGGGATCCTCTGGATCACAACCCACCATGCCGTGCCCCCGCCCAAGGGCCTCGCGCACATCAGGATGGAGGACAGGATGGCGGGCCCAAGCGTCAATTTGTTCGGGCCGGTAGTACGGGGCTGCAAGGGAGCGCACCGCATCAGCGTAGGCCTCCTCCACCTGGGCCCAATCCGCCGGGAGCAGGGGACGCAAAACCATGGGGGGAACGGATTTCTCCCTCGGGTCATTCAAGCCTAGGCCGCGGGCCCGTGGCCCCCGCCACGGGCGGGCTGGATCCGATTGCTTGAATGGAGGCCGCCGTGGCGATTGGATGTCCCAACACTTGCGCCGTGGTCTGCTGCTGCTCGTCGCCCTTGTCCTGGGCGGGCTGCTGTTTTGGCCCAGGCCGGTTCTGGGGGCGGGAGTCGAGCTCCTCCCTCCGG
>JBKCVY010000298.1:0-4778 GCA_046317475.1 Cyanobacteriota bacterium
GGCATCCAGGTCACTTGCGCCACAGACGAGTCGTCGGATCCCGGACCAAGTGATGCAGCCCA
The DNA here is from genome assembly GCA_046317475.1 of Cyanobacteriota bacterium. GTDB lineage: Bacteria > Cyanobacteriota > Cyanobacteriia > PCC-6307 > Cyanobiaceae > Cyanobium. The sequence continues at coordinate 63 of JBKCVY010000298.1, forward strand.
TGCACATGGTGCAGGGTTCGGTGGATGTAAAGAGTTCATAGATCTGCTGTGGATCAGCGCCAAGGTCAAGCTGGCCCAACCGTTTCTGAGCGAGGGACAATGCCACCATCTCCGCATGCGCCCCGGACCAAAGCAGTGCCTGAACCAGATTCACGCCAGGCGCCACAAGCTTGTCGGTTGCGGCATCAAAAACAGCGGCTCCAAAGGGGCCACCAGTGGCGTGAACAACATTCTGGCGTGACAACCCAATCACGAACGACATCTTTTCTTCGTCTGTCGTGAAGCGCTGGCTTGGATCGGGCAGAGAAGCGATCACCCAGTCCGGCAAGAAAAAAGTGATGGGGGGAAAGTGCCAGGAGTCGGGACGGGGCGTGGTGTCTTCGGGATCAGCGTGCATGGGTGTTGTCCTTGGACAGGTGTCGCGGGGGATTCGGGATGCTCAGTAGGCGGTCCAGCCACCATCCGTGGCGTAAGTGCCGCCCGTCACATTGGAGGCATCAGCCGAGAGGAGGAAGAGAATGATGGCCCCCTGTTCCCACACGGTTGACATGCGCCGTTGTGAATCGGAGGCCATGAGAAGGCTCATGGTTTTCAACATGGCTGTGGGGCTGCTGGGGCCTTCTTTTTGCAACTCTTTAACGAAGGCATAGGCCCGTTCGGTCATGGGCGTTTCCGTGGCTGCCATGTTGACTGAATTCACACGAATTCCGTAGGGGGCATAGTCGATGGCGGCTTGCCGGGTTAAGCCTGTCACCGCATGTTTGCTGGCGACATAGGCCGGGTTTCCGCCCAGGCCCGTCAGTCCGGCAATGGAACCGATGTTGACAATTGCCCCACCCTTGCCCTGGTGGACCATCTGGCGCAGTTCAGCCCGCATGGCTTTGAAGACACCTGTGGCATTGGTGGCCAAGACAGCATCCCAATAGGCGTCAGTTGCCTTGTGGATCGGGTTGGGCAGCAGCTTGTGCTGCTCCTGAATGTTCAGTGGCTCTCCTGGCGCGCCACCATCCATCACGCCTGCGGCGTTGAGGGCCAGATCCAATCCACCAAACACCCGCACAGCTTCGTCGATGGCGCGATCACATGTGTCGGTATCCACCACATCGCCGTAAATGGCGATTGCCGAATGGCCTTCACTTTGGATGCGTTCGATTGTTTGCGTTAGCTCGGCCTCTTTGCGGTCCAGCCCGATGATGGCTGCCCCTTCGCGGGCCGCACGGATGGCGGTGGCGGCGCCAATGCCCGTGGCGGCACCGGAGATCAGCAAGGTTTTCCCCTGAAAGCGGTGGGGGATGGTGGCATCTGGATCTGTTGGCGTGATATCGATCATGGGGAGATCTCGGGAGGATCAGCGGATGCTTTAAGTCTGGTCAGCCTAGATCTTTCACGGTTGCCCATTATCGGCGGGGAGGGGAAAGTAGACTGGGCAGACCACTTGCACTGTTGTCCTGAAGGGGTAATTATGCGCCGTTGATCTGGATTTGAGTCAAGCGGTGCTGCCGCCGAGCTGGCTCGCAGTTAGATTGTCTATGCTTCAAAGCACTATTTCTCCTGGCCAGGGTTTCCATCCCATCCCGTCGATTCATGGCTGAGTAGTAATCGCTGTCCGTATCTGCTTGGTTTCATGCTGAGAGATTCTGGTTGCGTGGACGGGTGGGATGCCGCGATAATCTAGTCAATCATGGGCTTCGTGTCGCCCTTGTCTTCAGTAGGGCTTTCTAAGCAAGTTCTCGTTAGGCTTGGCCGGTAATCCATTCAGCATGTTTGCATGATTCATGCTGGTTGTGAACGTCGTCGCCATCATTAACGTGATGGGGGGGGGATAAATGGCATCTTTTCATTATTTTAGCCTTCTTCGTTTTGCTTGCCTTGGCTGACTGGCTATTTTGAGATGTTTGGTTGGAGAGGGAAAACGCTTAAGCTTGCAATTAGACGTATTCGATGGGAAATCCCTTCGCTCTTGTTTTCGCCTCCGAAAAAACTTCTTGCTGCTCAGCCTGAGCATGGCTGGTTGTGCATATTGTCTGTCACATTGTTTGGCTCTCTTCTAGATGGTGCCGTGCATTCACTGCAGATCATATATTGCTTAGATTGGCCAGCCTGCTGATCATGGAATCTCGATCCAAGAGCCTTTGCGGGGTGGTGAGCAGCGGCACGCTCAATTTGAGCAGAGGAGCTTTTCAGGCGTGATATACAAGTATTCCCTAAGGCTAACCAAGAGATAATCGCGGCGATCTAGGACGCTAAAGTTGAATTAGTAATTACTCGGCTGCCCTGCAACCTCCAGCCAGGACCTGGATCCTGAAAAGCAGGTCGTGAGCCATGGAGAGAACATTGAGATTTAATTTTTTCTGCTGGAGATAAAAGGGGTGCAGCCCTAGCCCTCGCCTAGCTTCGGGTCAAGCCCTTCGTTTGGCTGTAGTACTGGGAATTAGGACTTGCCATCAAAAGAATAACCCAGCAGAACCTGTGCCCACCTGGCGGGAAGATTGTCTTGCTCACCTTGAATGCAAAACCAAAGCGTACATTCGCGCGTTGCGTTTTCATTGAGCATTTCGATTGCCACAAGATCTCCGCCAAGGCCGTCTTTCGGAAGATCTGGCTCGCTCCCGGCTTCGATTGCTATGGGAGAGACTAAGCCCCGATTGGATAAGATCTGATCCAGCCGATGTGGCACGAGCCGGACCTGCGCAGACCGCATTGAATCGAAGGTGCCACCGCGAGATGTACCGTCCACCGCACTGCCATAAACCCCAGGGTTGCCGAATCCGAGAACTCCAGGGCCCACTAAGCCATTCCCTCTTAACCCAACGGGTCCCGCACCGTAGACTCCCGTATTGCCAGTCTCCATAATTGGAGGGATTGCCGTGTCACCAGCGAGTCCGATGACACCGGCCCCGATACGCTGTCCTTCCCGTGGAATCGTTACACCGCCTCGGCCAAGGACTCCTGGGCCGGGAGTCATGGGCCCGACGATTGTGGGGATGTCGTCTGTGGTTACGGTGTCAACCCTCGCCTCGGCCCCTTGTGCATAGACGCCCACACTTCCCGTCTCTGTCAACAAGGGAAGGGGTTGGTTGCTCCCTCCCGCGACGGCTACCACCCCTGCTCCATGGGGACGTCTTCGTGAGTTGCCTATCGTGTCGACCCGACCGCCTAGATCAAGAACTCCAGTACCAGGAGGGATCTTCGGGTCAAAGCTTGGTGAGGACACTGTTCCACCGATGCCTTGAACGCCGATCCCACCGCGATTGCCATTGACCCCACCACCGAGTCCCACTAAGCCCGTGCCCTGGTTGGGGCCGCCAAAACCAATGACTCCTGTGCCCCCAGGAGGTGCGCCAGGCTCAATGCTGGCCCCATTGTTGCCGATGCCATGAATGCCGTCTAACACGACATTGGGTTTTAAATCTCCTGGCTGCGGTCCAACTCGGAGAATTACACTTCCATTGAAATCAACATCTTTCTCGCTTGGCACAGCGCCAAGTAGGTCGGTTGTTCCCTCTGCAGTGCTAACCCGTCCCGCTTGAATGTCATCACCGCTACCCATAAAATTTACTCCCGCAAAGAGCCACGAGTGGATACGTCTCGCATGTCTACCCTCCCATGTTTATGGATGACCTTCGGCCATTGCCGCACATGCTGAAATGAAACTTTTCACGCCTGAGTCCGCCCTGAAAGATGCCCCTGCGTGGCGGGCATGGAGTATGGGGGCGTGGATGAAAAGCACAGTATTCACATCAGGCGATTGTGTGATGGGGCCCACCACTATGGATGATCGCTGGTTTGGCTGGGCTGCTTGCGGCCATGGCCGCGATCTATCGAGGTGGATCACGAAGCTTCATGGGACAGGACAGGTTAATTCGCTCTTGCTCTTGCGCCCTGTTGTTGGCCAATGCTCGTCACCAAGGCCAAGACCCCGTAGACGCAACCCTCCCATCCGGCGTGATCCACCGGCGTCGAACACCCTGCCCACCCACGGCTTCACCGTTCCAACAAAGCCCCAACCACACGTGCTCCCGCCACAGGACTGGCGTCAGCCGAAATGGCGATAGCCCCCCACAGCAATGACCTCGCCACCCGACGTCATTTCCTCCCCGCGACTCCTGTTGTCGTCCCCCCCGCCGCTTGCGCTCCAGCGCAGCTCGCCCGCCGCGCCCGCCGCCAGGGCGCCGAACACGACACTGCCCGGCAGAGTCGCCAGCAGCGCCTTCGCCCACTCGGGGGCGAGGGCCAGCACCAGCTCAAAGTCCTCGCCGCCGGCCAGGCACCAGGTCTCCGCATCCGCCAGGCCTGCCATGGCGGGATCCAGGGGCAGGGCGGTCCGCCGCAACGTGGCGCCGCAGCCGCTGGCGGCGGCGATGGCGGCCACCGACGCCGCCAACCCATCACTGCTGTCGCAGCCGCCCACTCGCCAAGGGGCGCCCCTGGGGCGACTGGCGATCAAGGCCCGCACCGCATCCAAGCGGGCCCGGGGGCGCCGATGGGCCTGGATCGCCCGTTCCCGCAACTCCCCATCAACCCCCGCAGCCAGCGAACCGCCGGGGGCCAGCAGCAGCTCCAGCCCCAGCCGGCTGAGGCCATGGGGGCCGCTGCTCACCAGCCAGTCGCCGCCGCGGCCATCGCCGCGGCGGATCGGGCCCGGCAGAGCGGTCGCCTCTCCCCGTGGCTCGGCCGCCCATCGCCCCAGCGCCGTGATCGCCAGCAGCCGCTGGG
>JBKCVY010000299.1:0-5389 GCA_046317475.1 Cyanobacteriota bacterium
CATGAGTAGGTTTTGTCGATGTTGCTGGCCCGGCAGGGCTAGACAGTCGGCCCTGAGCAGGGGACCCGCCTCGCCGTGCACCCTCTCCCCTTCCACCCAGAGAAAGGGGGAGAGGGTCGGCGGCAACGCGTCCCGGGGCCCTGCCGTGACCCAGAGCGCCCGATCCCACTGGTCCGCATGGGCCCGCAGATCAGGGTCGTCCGCGTTCAAGATCCGATCGGTGGAGGCCTCCAAGAGGCCGCGCTTGATGGCCCGGTACCGTTCCATCGTTCTGTGGCGTTCCAGATGGTCGGGGGTGAGGGTTGTCCACACCCCAAGGCGAGGCGCCACTTCAGGGGAAGCCTCAATCTGATAGCTGCTGAGCTCCACCACCAACCATTGGGGACGGCGGCCGCTTCGCAGGCACTCCAGAGCCAGCTCCGCCGCCGAGAACCCCACATTCCCGCAGAGGGGCGCGTCCAGACCCGCCGCGCTCAGCAGGTGATGCACCAGATGGGTGACGGTGGTTTTGCCATTGGTGCCCGTGATGCCAATCCAAGGGATGTCCCCCAGGGACCGCCAGGCCGGGCTGATTTCCCCCTGGACCCGCACCCCCTTCTCCCGGAGCGTCATCAGGGCGGGGTGATCCCAGGGGATGCCTGGACTCACGATCACCCGGTCGAGCTGGGGAAAGGCAGCCAGGGACTCCGCCCGCAGGGGCACATTCAGGCCCACCGTGATTCCCTCCTCCCGCAACGGGGCGGCCTCCCTCTCCAGGGCGTCGCCGCCCCGGCTCTCCAAGACAACCACAGGCTGGCCAAGGGCCTGGAGCAGGCGAGCCGCCCCCCGTCCCGATCGGCCGAGGCCCACGACCACCGTGGTGGCTGAGCTGTTCTCCGAAAGGCTCGTCACAAGGCAACCTTGTGGTGGGAAGTGGGCGATACTGGAATCGAACCAGTGACTCCTACCGTGTCAAGGTAGTGCTCTACCTCTGAGCTAATCGCCCGACGCATGGAAGGCACGGCCTTGGGCGGCACCTCTGGGGGGACCATAGCAGCCAAGCCGGCCGATCCAGATCCCGATCAGCTTCGCACCATGCCGATCCGCCAACGCCCCCGCTGGGTGGCGGACACCTCGGTGATCTCCACTTCCCCCCGTCCCTCCAGCTGGAGACATTGACCTGGCCGCAGCGTCTGACTCGGAGACACGACGGGCCGCCAATCCACCTGAAGGGCTCCCTGGCGGATCAGGGCGGCCATGCGCGCGCGGGACAAGCCAAACCCGGCGGACGCCACCGCATCCACCCGCAGGGAGGCCTCCACGCTGGACAGAACGCGGGCTACCCGCTGGGGGGGGAAGCGCAGCTCCGCCAACGGCCGCGCCTCAAACCGCACCTCCACGCTCCTCACCTGGCCCAGGCAGCCGTCCAACCAGCCCCCCAAGGCCGTTGTGATCACGGCCTGGGCGCCCCGATCGCCCCGCAGCCACAGGTCACCCACCTCCCCATCGGAGGCCCCGGCCAGGTGCAGCCCTTCCCGCATCTCCGCCACCGTGGCGGGGTCAAAGAGGAAATTGCCGCTCACCTCCAGCCCCATCAACTCGGCGGGCGGGGTCCCCGCCTCCGCGTCGGAGCGCCAGAGCAGCAACCGGCGCCGTTCCGCCCAGCCATAGCCTCCCTCGCTGCTGTGGCTGACCTCACTGAGCTGGGCCAGGCGAGTTTCCGCCTCGTGGAGCCAGCGGGGCGCCAAAAAGGGGGTCCAACAGGGTTCCCACGTGCGCAAGGCGCGCTCCAGCTCCTGGCGCACCGTCTCCAGCGCCTCGGGCCAATCCCCGGCCGCTGGACCCAACGTGGAGGACCCCGTGGTGTCGCTCAACTTTCCTCCAGCCGCACCACCGCCTTGGGCTTGGCCTCCCGCAGCAGGGCCCAGGGAACCTCCGCGCCCGCCGCTGGCTGGACCAGCAGCAACCAACTGCCCTCCTCCGACCGGTTGCGCAGGGTGCGGATGCGATCATCCCCTTCCGCGCTGACGCTGGCCGCCGCCACAAAACTGCCCAGCCAACCCGACCCCATTCCCAGCAGCCCCCCCACCAGGGGCTCTCCCCAAGGGCCCAGGGCGGAGAAGGTGCGCAGCTCCGTGATTTGGGTGAAGGTCAGGCCCGCGAGGAAGCCAAAGGGAATGAGCCAAAAGGCCATCTGCCGCTGACGCCGCTGGCGGCCAAAGGCCGGATTCAGTTCCACCACATCCTCCAGCCGCGTCTCCCCCTCGCCCACCGCCACCAGCTTCCGCGGGGCCGGCCGCAGCTCCGCCAGGCGCTGGCTTAACTCCCGCAGACGCTTGCGGCTCTCCAGCACCACCACAACGGTCATCCCCACGGGTCCCTCCAGAGTGCATCACCATCGCTGTCTACACTGCACCTCCGGCCGCAGTTTGCGGTGCCTCCTTGTTCCCTTATCGCACCGCGCCTCTCTCGCCGGACATGACGAAGGTTTTGGTTTCCGATCCCATTGACCAGACAGGGATCAACATCCTCTCCCAGGTCGCCCAGGTGGATGTGCGCACCGGGTTGTCCCCGGACGACCTGCAGCGCTGCATCGAGGAGTACGACGCCCTGATGATTCGCTCGGGAACGCGCGTGACCGCCGCCGTGATCGAGGCAGCCCAACGCCTTCGGATCATCGGCCGCGCGGGCGTGGGGGTGGACAACGTGGATGTGCCCGCCGCCACCCGCCGGGGCGTGCTGGTGGTGAATTCCCCGGAAGGCAACACAATCGCAGCGGCTGAGCATGCCCTGGCCATGATGCTGTCGCTGTCCCGCCACGTGCCGCAGGCCCACGCCAGCATGATGGCCGGCGGCTGGGATCGCAAAAGTTTTGTCGGCAACGAGCTTTATAAAAAAGTGCTGGGTGTGGTGGGGTTGGGAAAGATTGGTTCCCATGTGGCGCGGGTGGCGCGGGCAATGGGGATGGATGTGGTGGCCTACGACCCCTTTATCCTGCCGGAGCGGGCCCAACAAATGCAGGTGCGGCTCTTGCCCTTGCCCCAGCTTTTTGTGGAGTCCGATTACGTCAGTCTCCACCTGCCCCGCACGCCAGACACCGAAAACCTGGTGAACGCCGCGTTGTTGCGCACCATGAAACCTACCGCCCGGTTGGTCAATTGCGCCCGGGGGGGAATTGTGGAGGAGGCCGACTTGGCGGATGCCCTGCGGCAGGGGGTGATTGCCGGAGCCGCTCTGGATGTGTTCGCGACCGAACCCCTGGCACCGGATTCCCCCCTGCGCCAGGTGAAGGACCGTTTGATCCTCACCCCCCACCTTGGGGCCTCCACCGAAGAGGCGGAGGAAAATGTGGCCATTGATGTGGCCGAACAAATTCGGGACGTGTTGCTCGGCCTGCCCGCCCGCAGCGCGGTGAACATTCCTGGACTGACACCGGAGCTGTTGAACCAGCTCAAGCCCCACCTGCATCTGGCGGAAACCCTGGGGCAGTTGCTCAGCCAACTGGGGGGTGGTCAGATCAGCGAACTGGAAGTGCGGCTGCAGGGGGATTTCGCCGGCCTGCAGAGCCAACCGCTCGTGGTGGCGGCGCTCAAGGGGATCCTCAGCACCGCTTTGGGGGACAGCATCAATTTTGTCAATGCGGGACTAGAAGCCCGGGAACGGGGCATCAAGGTGTTGGAGGTGAAAGACGACGGCAGCCGCGACTTCGCGGGGGGCTCTCTGATGCTGCGCTCCCGGGGCGGCAAAGGGGTGCACAGTGTCACCGGAGCGGTGTTCAACGAGGGCGACCTGCGGATCATCAGCATTGACGATTTCCCCGTGAATGTCGCCCCCAGCCGCCACATGCTCTTCACCCGCCACCGCGACATGCCCGGGATCATTGGTCAGCTGGGCTCCGTGCTGGGAGAACACAACGTCAACATCGCCTCCATGCAAGTGGGGCGTCGCATCGTGCGCGGCGACGCGGTGATGGTCTTAAGCCTGGATGATCCAATCCCCCCCGGCCTCCTGGCCACCATCCATTCCATCAATGGCATCCAGGAGGCCCACCCGGTGGCCCTCTGATGGTCGCCGGTCCTGGTTGGGGATGGTGGCGGCTCTCCTTGGAGCTGCCCGAGGAGTTGGAGGAGTCCCTGCTGTGGAAGCTTCCCCAACTCGGGGTGCATCGGGTGGCGATCTGCCAACGCCCGGAGGCGCCCCTGGACCGAGAGCTGCTGGCTTGGTTGCCCGAGGCCGAGTGGCCCCCGGCTGAACGCCACGCGCTAGAGGAGGCTCTCCAACCCCTGGGTGTGCCCTTTGCTCGCGTGCTGCCACCCCTGTGCTGGCAACGGGTGGCGGATGAGGATTGGAGCTTGAGCTGGAAGCGCCATTGGCGTCCCGATCCGGTGGGCCGCTCCTTGCTCGTGCTGCCGGCCTGGCTGGAGGTGCCGCCGGAGGCGGAGGGGAGGACCGTGATTCGCCTGGATCCCGGTCCCGCTTTTGGAACGGGTTCCCATCCCTCCACCCGCCTCTGCTTGGAAGCCATGGAACGGCTGGCCGAGGCTCGCCAGATCGCGGGGGCGCCCCCTGGGGCCCCGCTGAGGGGGCTGTGCGTCGCGGATTTGGGTTGTGGCAGTGGGCTGCTCGGCTTGGCCGCGTTGGCCCTTGGCGCCGATGCCGTCTTTGCGGTGGACACCGATCCCCTCGCCGTCGCCGCGACGCGGGAGAACGGTGGGCTCAATGGGTTCTCAAGCCTGACGGTGGGCCTTGGATCCGCAGACGTCCTGGAGGAGCTGTTGGCGGGTCGCCCCGCCGACCTGCTGCTCTGCAACATCCTGGCGCCCGTGATCGCGGAACTTTCCGCTTGGTTCGGACGCCTCCTGGCCCCGGAGGGCCTGGGGCTGCTCAGCGGCCTGTTGATCTCCCAGGGGGATGGCCTGATCACCACCCTGGGCGAAGCGGGCTGGCATGCCACGTTGGCCGCCACGCAGGCGCCTTGGGGCCTGCTGACCATGGAGCGACAAGGGCCCGTTCGATAAGGCCCCCTGATCAGAAACGCCTCCTGGTCGAAGGACGGCCCGCGCCATCGTCGCTGTCACCTGGGTGGTGGCCCCTCTGGGTCAGGGGACTAAAACCAAGTCGCCGAAGCTGGAGCTGTCACGGGCTGTGGTTGCATAAGACACACTGATCTGTAAATTGACACTGATTGGGGGTTTGGCCACTCTGGCCTGGAAACCCCTGAGATCGCCCCTGGAGGATGTATGAATGGCGGGTCCTTCAGCCCCAGCCCGCTGGCGGCTGTGACTGCATTCCCTTTTCCATGGCTTCTTACAAGGTCACCCTGGTCAACGAATCTGAGGGCCTCAACAAAACCATCGAGGTGCCCGATGACATGTACATCCTCGATGCGGCTGAAGAGCAAGGCATGGAT
>JBKCVY010000300.1:0-2156 GCA_046317475.1 Cyanobacteriota bacterium
GGCTCCACGCTGCGCACCACAAATGGTAGGGAGATGAACACCATGGCGATCGCCACGCCAATCCAGGTGAAGGACACTTTCAAGCCAAACCATTGGTTCAAGGGCGCGCCAAGCCAACCATTGGTGCTGTACAGGCCCGCCAAGGCCAGCCCCGCCACGGCCGTGGGGAGGGCGAAGGGCAGGTCGATCAGGGAATCCAGCAGGCGCTGGCCAGGGAAGCGGCAGCGCACCAGGGCCCAAGCGATCACCACGCCAAACACGCCGTTGAGCAGGGCCGCCAGCAGCGACAGGCCAAAGGTGACGCGGTAGGCAGCCAAGGCTTCAGGCTGGGTGGCCAGGTGCCAAAACTCCCCGGGACCCACGGCGAAGGCCTTGAGGGTCATGGCGCCCAGGGGCAGGAACAACACCAGGATCAGGTAGATCCAGGTGATGCGCCACGACCAACTCAGACGCAACCAGCCCGGCCAACGGGAACGTTTGGCCAGTCGGGAGAAGGCCATGGCGGGAGGCGCTGGAAGGTCCATTGGAAACTATCACCGGGAACCCGGGATGGCACGGTTTATCGGTAGGGATAGGATGAAATTTCCAGGGCATCCTGGCGGTCCAGGGGCGTCCTGCCCCCGTCTGGCGTCTCCCCGCCGGTGCCTGTCCACTCCCGTTGCTGATCCGGGCGGAGGGTGTTGACCCCGGGAAGGCACAGACACAACAACAGGTCTTGACGATCGGGCGGGCTGAGTTCGCCATTGGAGCTCCACTGCAAGCTCCAGGGGGGCGGTGGCGTCCTCATGGCTGGGGGGGGATGAGCCAATCGTCGTCGCCGATGGCCCGCAGCTGGCCGATGGCGCGGAAGCGACTGAGGATTTTCGTGACGGTGACCCGGGTGAGCCCGCAGAGATCCGCCAAGCCCCGGTGGGTGAGATTCAGTTCACTGAGGGACAGGCGGCAGCCATGGCTGTTGACCTGGCCGTACGAACCGCCGATCCAGAGCAGCAGCTGCAGCAGGCGGGCGTCCGCGGATCGAATGCGCTGGATCACCGTCAGCTCCGCCAACATCTGACGCTCGCGCCGCAGGTGTTGGGTGCGCTCTTCAGGGGTGGGCTCCAGATGGTCCACCACCACCGTGGTGAGGCAATGCAGCTCCAATGGAGAAACGGGGGGCTCTTCCGTGCTGATCACATCCCCCGGCCCCCAGAGGCCCAAGGTGATGGAGTCCCCCTCCAAATCCCAGGTGAGGGAACGGACGTAACCATCAACGATGCGCCAGCTCATCGCTTCAGGCAGCACGTCGTTGGGGTGAAGGGTGAGGCGCAAAGGACGCTGGTGAAGGCTCGCGGACATGGAATGGGGTGCAAGAGGTGGGGAGGAGGCAGGGGCGAATGGAGAGCAAGACGGGGCATTCGGCGACAACACGCATGAAGGGAACAGGCCTTCGAGGGGGACGACAGGGAACAGACGGACAGGAAACAGGCAGGCATGGGGCGGGCGGACATGGAGGGAAAAAGGGCGGAAACCGCGAATGCCAAAATTATGACCTATTCCCGATGGGTTTAGCGGTATTCCTGGGCACCATGGCGGGAAGGGGACCCCGGGCGGGACGCCGTCAGATGAAAAACATGGGCTGCTCTTGCCGCAGGGCATCCCGCTCCCGCAGCAAATCCCGCAAGGTGAGCTGGGTGCCGGCTGAATCACGCGAGCATGCCTGAGCGCACGCTGCAACCGGTCCGCATCGACTGCCTGGATCGCCTTGGCCTCCAGTGCTTCCAGCGGCCCATCGAAGTAGGCAAATCCCCAGCGGTGCACAGCCTCAAAGGTGCCTTGATCTCGCTGGCGTTCATCGGCCTGAAGATGGTGGGCCATCTCGTTATGGAGCTGCCAGCGGCCCTCGCCGATCGGCTCGATTGACCAGAAGCGCCCCAGCTCCGCAGCGCCCGTAGCCGGGTAACCCGTGGCGAAATGCGTGACCGCCTGGCTGAACAGCTCCCGATCCCAGATGCCAAACGCCGCCAGCAGCTTCAAGGTGGCCCGTCCTGAGGCATCGAGGTGGGTGAGCAGCCGATCGATCTGCTCCTGCTGGATGCCGCAGAAAACCTATGGCTTGCGATCAGCGGCATGGGTCTTGTCATAGAGCTGGTTTTCCAGATCCATATAAAATGTCA
>JBKCVY010000301.1:0-3537 GCA_046317475.1 Cyanobacteriota bacterium
GAGCGAGGTGGTGCTCCCATCACGCTTGCGCGTCAGCCACTCCGGATGGCGTTGAGCCAACTCGGAGCTGGGGGGCGCCATGAAGCCAAATTCAAACCATGGCACCACCTGCATCCCCTCCGCTTTGGCCAGCCGGATCAAATCCGCGAGGGGATCTTGCCCTTGCAACCCCCGCACGGTGAAGTCTTGTATCTTGCGCTCCCGCGTCACCGCGCTGGGGTAATAGGCATAGCCACCGTTCCAGACCACTGGATAGAGGGTCGTGAACCCCAACCGCCCCAACTGCCGAACCGCCTCCGCCAGCTTGGTGCTGTCGCGCAGGGTGCCCATGTCGTTGAGCGTGAGCCAGACACCGCGCAGGGGTTGGGCGGGAGCCTTGGGCTGGGATCGGTCAGCGGTTTGGGCGGGCGCGGTTGCGGGCGGGGGCTCCGTGCTGGAGGGGACGATCGATGGTTCGATGGCGGCGGGTGGCGGGGCTGGGAGCGGATTCCCGAGGGCAGCACCAATCTGGCCCCCCGGTCCGGAGATGGCCACCAGGAGACCCATCACCATCGCCGCGGCGGCAGGACATCGCCCTGTCAAGCCCCAAACGCCCCGTGAGTTCACCTGCCGCATCCGATGCGCGACTCACGCTATCGATCCCGCGCCGATGGCGTCGTCTCCGCAGGTCGTAACAACTCCTGGGCCACCTGGGCGACGGAGGCCGGGTGGGCCATCAGTTGGTGGTGCTGCAGATGGAGGGGACGCAGCACCTCCCGCCGACCCACGGGCAGCACGGCGCTCCATCCCGGCACCACCATCGTGTCGGCCAAGCAGTAGAGCGAGCAGCAGTCAATCCCCTCTAACGCCTTCGGATCGGCATTGAGACGGCTCAGCAGGGGGCTGCCCACCTTCATGTCGCCCACGCTGGCCAGGAGGCGGCCGGGCCAGGGCTGGGCCAGCCAAGAGCCCTGCTGGGGACTGGCCACGCTCGTGAACCGTCGCACCCGATCCCCTCCCCCTTGCAGCTGGATCCAGGTCCGGCTGATCAGTCCCCCCATGGAGAAGCCCATCACATCCAACGGTTGCTCCTGGCCAAAGCGCTTTTGAATAGCCCGCCCCAAATCCGCCGCCAGGTCCTCCAGGGGCACCACCCCCAAGCCATGGGGCAGATGGGGGATGAACACCTCCCGCTGATCACCAAGGGCCCGCCGCAGGCTGTTGAAGAGGGCCGGAGTGTCCCAGAGGCCGTGCACCAGCACCAGGGGGGGGTGGCTCACAGGGGCAGGGAGCGATGTTGGAACTGGCGCTGGCCATCGGCGTAGTCCGCCGTGATGTGGCCCTGCCCCCGCAGGAGGTAGCGGTAGGTGACCAAACCCTCCAGCCCCACGGGCCCGCGGGGCGGCAGGGTTTGGGTGCTGATGCCCACTTCCGCTCCGAAGCCGTAGCGGTGGCCATCGGCGAAGCGGGTGGAGCAGTTCCAATAGACGCCAGCGCTGTCCACGCTCGCCAGGAACCGTTCCGCCACGGCCGCGTCCTCCGTGCAGATGGCTTCCGTGTGACGGGAACCGTGGCGGGCAATATGGGCCAAGGCTTCCTCCAGATTGGCCACCACTTTCACGCTCAGCACCAGGTCGGAATACTCCGTATCCCAATCGCTGTCGCTGGCGGAGATGGGAACTCCCAAGGCGCAGGCGCCGGGATCTCCTCGCAGCTCCACCCCAGCGTCCCGCAGGACCGGGATGGCGAGGGGCAGGAAGCGGGGGGCGATCGCCTGGTGCACCAAGAGGGTTTCGATGGCATTGCAGGCGGCGGGGTATTGGGCCTTGCTATCCAGTGTGAGCCGCACGGCCTGCTCCACATCGGCGGCCGCATCCACGTAGAGATGGCAGAGCCCATCGGCATGGCCCAGCACGGGAATGCGGGTGTGGTCCTGGATGTAGCGCACCAGGGCGTTGGAGCCCCGGGGAATAATCAGATCCACCAACCCCTCCAGCCGCAGCAGCGCCAGGCTCTCCTCCCGGCTGGTGAGCAGCTCCAGGCAGCCGGGATCCACCGGGCCGCTGGCCAGCCCCTCCTTGAGCGCCTCGACGATGGCCTGGCAGCTGCGGGCCGCCTCGCGACCGCCTTTAAGGATGGCGCCATTGCCGGAGCGGATGGCCAACGAGGCGATTTGCATCACCGCATCCGGCCGCGCTTCAAAGATCACCCCCAGCACCCCCAGGGGGACGGTGGTGCGCTCCAGAACGAGGTTGGCATCCAACTCCGTGTGGAGCTGGCGGCGGCCCAGGGGGTCCTCAAGGGCGGCCACCTGGCGCACGCCCGCGATGGCGGTGGTCAATTTGGCGGCATCGAGCTTCAGGCGCGCCACCAGGGCCGGTGCCAGCCCCTCGGCGGCGGCGGCCTCCAGATCGGCCCCATTGGCCCGCAGGATCATGTCCCTGGAGCGCTCCAGGGCCTCCGCCATGGCGTCAACCGCGGCCTGACGCTCACCGTCGCCGCGCTGGGCCAGGGCCCGGGCGTGGCGACGCACGGCGGAAGCCCGGCGCAGAAGTTCCGGGGAAGGGGCCGGTGGGGGGGAAGGGGCATGGCTCATGGCCCCATTCTCTCAAGGCACTTGCGGCCAACGTGCCGAAATTGCCTGAGCCCTCCCCAACGGCAGGAGGCGGGCGGGGATGGGAGAGCGATTGCGGCAATCCTTGGACAAGGATCGCCAAGGTTGTGCCTGGGACAGCCTGGCAGGGCTGAAGACACCACTGAGGCCTGCTTCCGTGAGTCTTGCGGCGCATGAGAAAAACCATCCCACCTGGCCGTGGCATGGTGACTGGTCACCCAAAATTTAGGTTGCACTGCCAAGTCATGGCTGGCGATGCGTTTTTCATTCGTGGCAGGAAGAGAATGCCAGCTTGATGAAGACGAATCCAGTTCAGCCAACCCATCCCAGATTGCCCATAATCCTGCCGGGGAGTCTTCAGTGGTGCAGGCCCCTGGATCCAACCTGGCGACACGTCGGAATCACCGCGCAAGGGCCTCCTTGACGCCGGATCAAAGAATGCCGGGAGAAAAGAGCCTGAGATCGTCAAATCCGCACAGACGAACACCTAAGGAACCTCTGGACAACCGGTCGCGAGTGGGAGCTGCCCCTTGCACCAACTGGGATCTCCGCGCTCTCACAGGTGCCGATGAAGGGTTTTCCAGAGCTTCCCTAACATCGTCGAGAACCAGATGCAGCTTCGCCGCTCCCTATCAACGGGGAAGACGTTTCATTTCATTATCTGTCGATCCATGGTTGGCTGCCCCATTCCATTGGTGGCATTGCCGATCCAAGCACCCGGCCCTCCTTACTCCTGGGGAGCTCCGACGGGGCAATGGGTCCGCAGGGAAAGGGGCCGCGGCGATTCAGAAAAGTTGTGACGAGAGACCCCCAGGGGCAGGGCGTCCTGGCTAGCCCTGATAGGCGAGAGTTTGTTTTTTTATGGTCGTTACCCCCGCCAGCGCCGCCAGTGCTCCCAGCACTGGCGTGTCCATGGCGCTGCCCGAGGTGCTCAAGGAAAGCGG
>JBKCVY010000302.1:0-3805 GCA_046317475.1 Cyanobacteriota bacterium
CTGGCGGGACCAGTTGGAGCAGGCCATCCGGTTGGCCCCCCCCCACCTCTCGATCTACGACCTCACGATTGAGCCCGGGACCGTCTTTGCCCGGCGTTTGGAGCGGGGCAAGCTGGAGCTGCCCGACCACGACCTGGGCGCCGACCTGATGGACGCGACGGCCTGGCGATTGGGCCGGGCCGGCTACGGCCGCTATGAAATCTCCAATTACGCCTGGCCGGGCCATGCCAGCCGCCACAACCGCGTCTCATGGAGCGGGGCGGGGTGGTGTGGCTTTGGGATGGGGGCCACATCGGCGCCGTTCGGGAGGCGGCTGGCCCGTCCCCGCACTCGCGAGGGCTACGGGGAGTGGCTCCAGCAACGCCGACGGGCACCGGGACACCCTCCCGCGGGCCTGGCGGAGCCCCCCCGGCCGTTCCCCTGGGATGAGCTGGTCATCGTCGGTCTGCGGCGGCGGGAAGGGGTGAACATGCGGGAACTCCTCGAGGAACTGGGGCCTGAGGAAGCCCCGCTGGAAGATCTCAAGGCGCGGCTGGCGCCCTGGATCACGGGGGGCTGGCTGTGCCTGGAGGGCGACCGATGGCGCCTGTCCAACCCGGCGGGCCTGGCCCTCAGCAACTCTGTGCTGCGGGATGTTCTGGACTGGTGGAGGGAGCAACCGGCTTCGGAGGAACCCGCTGCTGACGAATCCAGCCACGCAGGGCCTCAATGGCCAACCCCCGTCCATTCAGCAGGGGGGGAGAGAAGGGGGGCTGACGATCTGTGAATCCGAGCAGGTCGGCGGTGACGCGCACCTGGCCATCGCACTGGTTCCCAGCGCCGATGCCGATGACGGGAATGGAGAGCTGGTCGCTGAGCGCGGCGGCGAGGGGCTCGGGGATGTGCTCCACCACCAGGGCGAAGCAGCCTCGGTCCTGCAGTTCCAGGGCGTCCCGCCGCAGGCGGTCCTGGGCCTGTCCATCCGTGGCTTGGCGGCGATAGCCCTGGCGATGCACGGATTGGGGCGTGAGACCCAAGTGGGCCATCACCGGAATGCCCATGCGCACCATGCGGTCGATGGCGGCAAGGGTTTCCGGCTCCGCGCCCTCGAGCTTCACGGCTGACGCGGGGCTTTCCTTGAGCACGCGCCCAGCGGCGGCCATGGCCTCCTCCAGGCCGCACTGGTAGCTCAAAAAGGGAAGATCGCAGATCAAGAAGGGCGTTGCCCCCCCGACGGGCCGAAGGCCCCGACCCACCGCGCGGCAGTGGTGGAGCATTTCGTCAAGGGTGACGGGCAGGGTGGTGGCATGGCCGAGGGCGGTCATGGCCAGGGAATCGCCCACCAGCACGGCATCCGCCCCGGCCTCGCTGACGATGGCGGCCGAGAGGGCATCCCAGGCCGTCAGGATCAGGATGGGGCGGGCGGACTGCTTGAGCAGCAGGAGATCGCTGGGGCGTTGGGCCAAGGGGGAAGCGGCAGCGGGTCGGGGCTGACGTCGATGGAGCTAAGATACAGATGGCCCGGATCTACGCGGCCAAGACGCCCAAACCTGGTCAGGACCGGAAGGTAGCAGCCATACGGGATGCTCTTGGCAGGCGTAGTCTCCGGGTCACCCCTATGAATCCAGACGGGCCTGGCGATTCACCAGAAAGGGTGGGATTTTGGCGCCACGTTCTGGGACGGCCGGTTCCTCCAGCACTGGCGCGTAGGTGTTGGCGGCTTTGCGCTCGGATCGGTAGGCATTACCACTCTCAAAACCGGTGGCGATCACGGTGACATGGATCTCACCCTCGAGCTGGTCGTCCACCACCGCGCCCACAATGATGTTGGCATCGGGATCGACAACGTCGTAAATCACCTCAGAAGCGGTGGTCATGTCCTCCAGCGTCATGTCCCTGCCCCCGGAGATGTTGATGATGCACCCCTTAGCACCGTCAATCCGGGCGGATTCAAGCAGCGGGCTGCTCATGGCCGACTGGGCGGCCTCACTGGCCCGGGAACGTCCGGAGCCCACGCCGATCCCCAACAGGGCCGTCCCCGCATCCGCCATCACGGACCGCACGTCGGCGAAGTCCACGTTCACCAAACCCGCCTTGGTGATGATTTCCGTAATACCCTTCACCGCCATGCGAAGCACGTCATCCGCCGTTCGAAACGCTTCCTGCAGCGGAGCCCCGGCGATGGCGTCACGGAGACGGTCGTTCGGAATCACAATTAACGTATCCACATGCTCCGCCAGCTGGGCGATGCCCTGCTCAGCCTGGCGCATCCGCTTGCGGCCCTCGAAACCAAATGGTTTGGTGACAATGCCCACGGTGAGGGCCCCACAATCCTTCGCCACCTCCGCGAGGATGGGGGCCGCTCCCGTGCCCGTGCCGCCACCCATGCCCGCGGCGATGAAAACCATGTCCGCCCCCTCCACAGACCGTTGCAGATCGGCGCGGGATTCTTCCGCCGCTTTTTGTCCAATCAGGGGATTGCCACCGGCCCCTAAACCGCTGGTGAGGGTTTGGCCCAGTTGGATGCGTTGCGGAGCGGAGGATTGGAGCAGGGCTTGAGCATCCGTGTTCAGCACCCAAAAACCAACACCCTGCAGTTCGGAGGCAATCATCCGATTGACCGCGTTACTGCCTCCGCCACCGACGCCAATCACCTCGATGCGAGCCGTCTGGCTGGGAATGATCCCATTGGCTGAAGAAGTGATCTGGCTCATCTCAAGGGGCGATTGCAGAAGCGATGGCTTAGGGATGGGACTGGGTTGGCAGGGCAGGGAGTCCTCCGTGGGGGCCATCATCGCCCGCGGCGAAGGCTGGGGAGGAACGGTCGGAGGGGTGGTGCCGTTGCTGGGTAGCTGCATTATGTCTTCATGAAGTGGCGCCCGTCCGTAACGGGGAGAAATACCTTCCCCCGGATGATCCTCAGACGCAATCCCTTGTGTGGAATGGCTGTCAGATCCTAGGGGTGGGGTCTACCCGGGGCTGGGGGTGGAGGCGGGGGGGCATTGGCGGTTGTGGCCGCTGAGGATCCACGCAGCGTAAGTTCTGGCTGCTCCGGATCCGTAAGATCAATGGTCAGGGGGCGTTGGCCCACCAGGCGCTGGGGGAGGGTTCGGTTGAGGTGGGCCACCACCTGGAGCCGACGGGTGATCTGGGAATCCAGGGGACCCAGCCGCCAGGGACCCATCTCCCGGGTGGTGAGCCAGAGATCGCCGTCGGGCTCGAAGCGCACCTCCGTCAAGCCCGGCCCAATGCTGTCGCGAGCGTCCAACACCTTGCCGAGGGCGACGCGATAGCGCTCATTCCACCCCACCACTTGAATCTTGGCCTTCCCTCCCAGCCGCTCGCGCAGGTTGGGCGCGGCGTTGATCCAGCTGCCGGTGCGATCCACGAAGCCACTCTCCAGGCCCTTGGGCGTGCGCCTCTGGGCCCGGGCCACGGCCTCCCGGTCGGTCAGATCGACCCGCAACCGCGGCGGCAGCATCAAGCGGGTCACCTTGACCCGTTCCACCGGCAGGGTGTTGGCCAGCTGGCGGCTCAGCAGGCGGGGCTGCACGGTGAGCAGGGGTTGGGGAAAACGCAACTGGGCCGCCGCGATCACCTGGTCGCGGGTCACCAGGCGACTGCCGCTCCCCTCCACCTGGCTGGGCTGCTGGCGCATCCAGCCCTGGCGCAGGAGCCCATACCCCAGCCCCGTGGCCAGGGCCGCATACACAAGGATGCGCCAGCCATCCCGCAGCCGCTCCACGCGACGCTGTTGGCGCAATTGGCGGCGACGGTCCACCCCCGGGAGGGTGGACGACGGCGTGGGGGGAGTGCGGCGCATCAC
>JBKCVY010000303.1:0-2181 GCA_046317475.1 Cyanobacteriota bacterium
CGGTATAGGGAAGCCCAAGGCGGTTGGACAGCCCGCCGACGCGGCGGCGGGAGGGGTTGTTGCTGAACAGGTGGATGGGCACCTGGGCCCCAACCTCCCGCAGCCAGTGTTCGGCGGCGGGGGGAAGCTCCGTGCTGCGCCGGGGCAACAGGGTGCGATCCACATCAATCACCAAAGCCCGGATCGGACCGTTGGCGCGGCTTTCCATGGCCGCGAGGGTGAGCTGGGGCAAGGAGCAGCCCGGGGTCCAATCTGGCGTAAGGAGCTCGCGAAACATGGCGAACGTCAGCTCTCCCGTTCCCGCTCGTCCAGCTCAGCCTCAATTCTGGGCTGGACCCGCTCAAATTCCTCCCCCTCCACCACCAGAGCCCCATCGCCCTCCAGGCGTGCGACAACAAAAAATGGATCCAGAGGTATGTAGAGGCCGTATTCCTGGTTGTTTGCGCGGAAAGAGATCAATTCATCGTAGAGATCACTCTCGCCATCCTCCTCAGGACTGATGTCTTCATCCATCTCCTCATCAATCTCATCGGGGTCTTGCTCGTCTAATTCGCCGCTGACGGTGAGGGTGACAGCGGATCGGACCAGGGTCAGGTCGTGCTCCTGAAGCACCACATCGGCGACGGAGAGGATGGGCTCAGCGTCTTCAAGACTTTCAATGATCTCATAACTCTCTTCGCCGCCTTGACCAATTTTTACCAGGCAAACGGGGGTATCCACCGGAGTGAGCAGGGCATAAATGTTGCCATCCAAAGGAATGCGATGCTCCAAAAAGCAAAGGATCTCCCTACCGGCGTGATCCTTCACCAAAATTGTGGGCACATCTCCCGAACCAATCAGTTCAGGGGGTTCAGGGGTCATGGGGTCAACAGGGCGGAGGTAAGGGAGGGGCCGGGTCGGGTTCGAGCGCTGAACCCTCTCGCAACCATTGTTCCAGCAACAGGGCCGCGGCGGCGCTGTCGAGACGACCCGTGCGGTCGCCCTGGAGCCCAAAGCGCTCGGCGGCGGCCCAGGTGGACCCGTGTTCATTCACCCACACCAGGGGCAGGGCCAGGCCCCTGGCCGCCAACAGACGGGCCAGAAGGCGGGCATAGCGCTGACAGTGGTGGGATTGGGCCGTTCCTTGCTGGGCCCCGTCCAGGGGCAGGCCCACCACCAGCACCCTGGCCTGACGGCGACGGGCCAGGGTGGCGACCGCGAGGGCATCGTGGTCGCCCCCCCGGCGGGCCAGAGCGGGGAGGGGCGTCACCGTGACGCCCAGAGGATCACACCCCGCCAACCCGATGCGCTTGCGGCCCACATCCAGGGCGATGGCGGAGCAAGGGGGGCGGGGGACCACTCAGCGCTGTCCCGCGGGGGTGGGCAGGGAGCGCGGAGCGGGCTTCCACTGCTCCAACATGGCCTCCAGCCGCAGGGCCGCCTGTCGCGCCGGAGCCGCCTCCTGGCGGCGCCAGACGGTGCGCGCCAGGAGGATCCGCTCATCGAGCAGGCTGGCCCCCAGGCTGTCCAACCAGGCCTGCCGCGCCCCATCCTCCCGATCCACTCGCACCATCGGGGCGTCACCGGAGCGGGCCAGCTGGTGCAGCAACCAGACGGCCGGGGCGCCGCAGAGGTCGTCCCGCCCAGGCTGCAGGCTCAGTTCCGCCACCACCCCCACCTCCGGATGGTGAATCTGGTGGCGAATCGCCGCCACCGCTTCGTTGCGGCTCTGATCCACCAACAACCAACCCCATCCCCCCGATTGGTCAAGCAGGTCTTCGATGCGCCGGTCGAACACCTGGCGCAAATGGGCGGGGCAGCAGGATTGCTCCAAGTGCCAGAGCAGGGCGGCCGACGACCGGTTGAGCCGCTGGGGCCGCAGCCCGGCGGGCAGGGCCGGGGGGGGAACCCGCGGCAACCACTGCCAGAGCTGGTCGGAGCGGACCCGCTGAAATCCCTGGGAACGGAAAAGGGCCTGGCGCTCCAAGTCTGAGACGGAAGCGGTAGCAACCCAGCTGGCGACGCCCCGCGTGCTCTGGATCGCCATGCGCATCAGGGCCTCGGCCACCTCAGGCTCCGCAGGCGTGGGGGGCCGGCGCCGTTCCGGCAGGGCCAAATGATCCACTTCCCACCCGGTTCCCCGTCGATTGAGCCGCCGGGTGACGATCAGGCCGAGGGCTTGGGGGGGATGGGGAGGGAGGC
>JBKCVY010000304.1:0-2418 GCA_046317475.1 Cyanobacteriota bacterium
GCCCATCCCCGGGGACAACGGCCTCCGGCGGCAGCTCCCACTCCCCACCGTCGCGTAGAACCCGCGCACGGGGCGCGGACAGGCGGGCCAATTCCTCCATCGCCCGCTGGCTGCGGTGCTGTTGCACCAGATCCAACAGGCTGATGCCCCCCACGAACAGAAGAAGGATTCCCGCCTCGGCCGTTTCCCCGATCAGGCCGTAGATCAGGGCGCAGGCCAACAGCAGGAGATTGGTGGGCTCCAGCAGGGCCAGGGCCAGACCCGGGGTGCGCATCTGGACTCTCTCCCTCCAGCACACCCTAGGAAGGGGGGCTGCCCTTGCCAGGAAACGGTTTCACGTCACCCTTGGTTCGCGTCGCCGCTAGTTCCCCACCCATGCTTGTTCCCCTGCTGAGGATGACGGAGCGGGATGGCAACCGCTGCGCCGCCCTTGTTCTCCTCATCGGGGCTGTGTTCGGCGTCGGCCTGATGCGGTTGCTGCAACAGGGGCTCAACCTTTCCGCCGTGCAATCTTTGCGGATTTTGGTGGTGGCCATGCTTCATCTGGTGGGCCCGTTGGTGGTGTCGCTGATCGCGTTCACCCGGTTGACGCCCCTGTGGCTCCGACGGGCCCGGAGTGGGGGACGGCAGGCGGGCTGGCTCACCTTTGGGCCGGCCCTCTTGGTGGGTCCCCTGCTCCTGATCCATGGCCTGATGGGGGCGCTGGTGGGTGGGGTGCTCGCCGGCCTGCGGGGGGGGCTGGAACTGCGGACCGCCCAGGCGGTGGGCGCGATCCTGCCCATGGAGTTGGTGTCGGCCTCCCTCCGCACCGCTCTCTATTTGGGGGGCGCCGCCCTGCTCTGTGTGTGGGAAGCCCAGCGGCTCCCCCTGGATCGCGCCGGGGCGGAGGACCTGATCGCCAGCCTGATCGCCCGTCAAATCGCCCTGATGGTGGGGTTGAAGGTGGTCTGGACCTTCGCCGTGGACCCCCTCACCGTGCCCTCCCTTCCCCTTTGACAGTCGTTCCACACCACCGCTGTTCCTTCCGCAGGAGTCCCTTCCCCCTTGACCGTTACCCCGCCATCCGCCCCCCCTCCCGCCGGCTCCACCGCTGAGGCGTCCGATCCACGGGAACGCTGGCTGTTCCTGCTCTCTGGCGGCCTGCTGCTCGTGGCTTTGCTGGTGGCCATCGGACGCGAGCGGCACTGGGGCGACCCGCAATTCGGCTTGCGCGTGGTGGCGCCCCGGGCCGATGGGCTGCAGGAGGGCATGGAGGTGCGCCTGTCCGGCATGCCCATCGGCCGTCTGGAGGCCCTTCGCTTGCGAAACGATGCCCGGGTGGAGGCCACACTGCGGATCAACGCGCGGTATCGCCACCTGATTGGACCCCGCAGTCGGGCCCAGAGCGGGCAAGTGGGGTTGGTGGGACAGAGCTACGTCAGCCTCACTCCCGATCCCCAGCCCCAGGGAACGGGGAACGGGGGTCAGCTGCCCGCCCTGACCTACGAGCCTCCGCCCGATTTGAATCAACTCGTGGCGGCGCTGGCCAATTCCAACCAGCGATTGGATCGCACCCTGGCCCAGGCCTCCAGCCTGTTGCAATCGCAAGTGCCGAGTTCCCTGGGCAGCTTGCGCTCGTCCATGGGTCAGCTGTCGGGATCGATGGGCAAACTCTCCGGTTCGATGGGGGATCTGTCCATGATGTCGAAAACGGTGGCCGGTGAAACGCGAAGCACGGTGCCGTCCGTGCGGGCCCTCACCGCCAACCTGAACCGGGAGGCCGCCCAACTTGGTCCAGCCGCCCGCCGCACGTTGGCGAAGGCGGATCAAACACTCACCAAGGCGGATCAAACCGCGGCGACGGCCGAACGGACCGCCAGGGACGCCCAGGAGCTGTTGCGGCAGGCCAATCCGGCTTTGATTCCCACCCTGCGGAACCTGCGGGAAATCACGGACGCAGGTGCCCAATTGGTGCGGTTTTTCTCGGGCTTGGGTCTGCTGGAGCCCAGCCCACCCCGTTCCCCGTCTCCCCAGAAGAAACCGGCCAACAGCAGGACAGACGCGATGGATGCCTATAAGGCCCATCCCACCGCGCCCGATCCTTCCCCTTAGTCGCCTTGACGAATTCGCTGGCCCCATGGCGGGGCCAGCCAGGTCTTACGCCTCGTCGTCGTCGTGGGCGAAGCGGTTGTAAAGGAAATCCAGGGCTTGGTTGCGCATTTCGTAATACAGGGGATCCTCCATGATGTCCTCCCGACTGC
The DNA here is from genome assembly GCA_046317475.1 of Cyanobacteriota bacterium. Lineage (GTDB taxonomy): Bacteria > Cyanobacteriota > Cyanobacteriia > PCC-6307 > Cyanobiaceae > Cyanobium. Next base: position 2,241 of record JBKCVY010000304.1, read on the forward strand.
GGGGGCGTGCGAAGGAAATGTTCAGCACTTCTCCGATGCCTGCTGCGGGACCATTGGTCATCATCACGAGACGATCCGCCAGGAACAGTGCCTCGTCGATGTCATGGGTAATCATCAAGACAGTGCATTTCTGGGTGTTCCAGATCTTCAGCAATTCCTCCTGCAGTTCCTCTTTGGT
>JBKCVY010000305.1:0-2331 GCA_046317475.1 Cyanobacteriota bacterium
CGCCAATCTCGTGGCCCCAACACTCCATCGATGGTGAAGGGAACACCCAAGTCATCATCGTAACAGTTTCGACACCAAAGTCTCTTCAACATGAGTGTAGAGACAATCTCAAACCATGGCCGCCTACACCATCACCATTGAGGATGGAGTGTCATTCGAATGTGATGCTGAAACGTATATCCTTGATGCAGCGGAAGAGCAAGGGCTTGATCTTCCCTACTCCTGCCGGGCCGGTGCCTGCTCCACCTGTGCGGGCAAGCTCACCGCCGGCAGCGTCGACCAATCTGACCAAAGCTTCCTGGATGACGACCAGATCGAGGCGGGTTTCGTGCTGACCTGCGTCGCTTACCCCACCTCCGACTGCACGATCAAAACCCACGCCGAGGAAGAGCTGTACTAAGCCTCTCGCCAGCAGGCCTGCCGCTGAGCCACCCTTGGGGGTGGCTTTTTTTTGGAGACAGGTGCAGCAGGTTCACACGGTGCTCACCCATGGCAGCCTGCAAACCAGCCCCGGTGGCCAATTCAGCTACCGGGTGCTCGGCCCCTGCTGCCGCCTTTTCGACCGGGAAGAGCTGCCCTGGCCCTGTTGCCGTTTGGCCTGGAGGAGCAAGGAGCCCAGCTGGCGACGCATCGGCCGTCGCTTCGTGCCGGATTTGGCGGCACGCCGCTGTCCGTCCTATGCGGTCGAATTGCTTCACCCCGGCGCACGGCCCACCTGTTCGGTGATCACGCTCTTTCCCCAGCGCCTCAGCCCAGCGTTGCAGGAGTGGTGGTACAGCAAAGCGCCGGCCTCCCTTTCCCCTAGCAACCACCTCCCCCCCCCGGGGCCCCTGCCCGCCCCCGCAGACGCCGACGTGCCATAACAAAGCCCCCTTTCGGGAGGCCGGCGCGGGAGGAAAGAATCGGGGACCCTGGGGAGAGCGCCGCCGCCAGTTGACGGAACCAGCGGATGGCTCATGGGGAAGAACCAAGGGATGGGGCACCAGGGGGCTGAACCCACCAGCCCCCTGGTGCATGGGGATCAGAAATAGATCTTGCCCCCGCCCCATTGGATCCCCTGCACCTTGGGAGCCACCAGGATGTAGCCGGCCATCAGACGGAGATCCTCCTCATCCAAATCACGCATCCTCACGAAGATGTCGCTGCTGCGCAGGCTGGGGTGCACGTCGGCAATGCTGTATTCACCGTCATAGGACTTGGGATCCTTGAGGAAATCCACAAGAGCCGCCACAGTATCCCTTGGAGGAGTGGCGAGGGCCAAGGTTTCAGGATCCAGGCCGACGTTCTGATTGGTTTTGGTGATGCCACCGGCGTGACACGTGCCGCAGCTGTCGTTGAACAACTTGCGGCCGGTTTTGATCTCTTTCTCACTGAAGGTGACCAAGGCGCCATCGGGGCCTGCCGGCACCGTAAGGGTTGCCGCATCCCACCGCGCGGCGGCGGCTGGGCCAGCGAAACAGACGAGCAGCGCCATGGCCAAGGGAACAACCAGAAGGGATCTGGCGATGGCGCGAACGGCTGAGCGAAGGGTGGGGGCCATGGAAGAAGCCGAAGAACGGGCGGACACGCCGCACTGAGCCCTTGTATCACGGGGGAGTGGGCCCGGCGCCAGCGGCGAAGCGAACTGTTGCAGGGATCAAGCCGTTGGACGGTGCGTCCCGGCTGTTTCGCGGTCCTCCAGGGTCAGGGTGAGGAAATCGTTGGCCAGCACCGTTTCCGGAAAGATGGCTCGCGCCTCCAACAACAGATCCTCAGCGGTAATGGGATTGCCCGGCACGTAGCGGGGGCTGAGGTGGGTGAGGGCCAGCTGCCGAACGCCGGCCGCCAGGGCCGTTTGCGCCGCCATGGTGCTGGTGGAGTGTTGGCGCTGGATCGCCATGGCGGCCTCGCCATGGGCGAAGGTGGCCTCGTGGATCAGGAGATCCGCCCCCTTCGCCAGGTCCACGGCCGCTTCGCTGAAGGTGGTGTCAGTGCAGTACACCACGCTGTTTCCCGGTCGGGGTGGCCCACACAAACTGGCCCCGGCGATGACGCGTCCATCGTCCAGCGTCACCGTGTGACCAGCCTTCAGGGCGGCGTAAAGGGGGCCGGGGGGAAGACCCAAGGCCCGTGCCCGTTCCACATCAAAGCGGCCGGGGCGGGGCTGTTGCTCGACGCGGTAGGCGAAGGCCGGCACCCGATGGGTGAGGGGGGCCGTGCGCACCGTGATGTCGCCATCCACCAAAAGGGCAGCCCCAGAGCGGGCTGCCTCCCGAACGGAATGCACGCGGATGGGGTAGCTCAGGCGGGTGGACGAGGTGCGCAGCACCCCCTCCAGATACTCCCTGAGGG
>JBKCVY010000306.1:0-4830 GCA_046317475.1 Cyanobacteriota bacterium
TCAGGCGTGGGATCCACGGTGACGGTTGCGGTGGCGGAACCCGCAGCGAAGGACACCGTCTTGGTCGCCGGTGAGGCGGCGATGCCCGTGTAGTCCGTGCCGAGCAAGGCCGTGCCGGCAACGGTGTAATTCACCGTGAGGACAGCTGTGGTGGGGCCCGAGCGGGTGAAGGTGTAGATCAGGTTGGCGGCGCCATCCTCAGCGACAGAGGATGGCGAAACGGCCAGGGAAATTGCGGGAAGGGCTGGACCGGAAAGATAACTAAAGTAACTCGCCGTAAGATTTAGGCCTGATTGACCGTAGATGATTGCAATCAGCTCATCCGGTTCAGTCATGGGCTTATTAATAAAAAGCTTCGTATTGATTCCGTCAAGGCTCAAAAGGTAGTCACCGCTTGATCCACGCAGCTGTATGCGATCATTTACGGTGCTAAAATCATGAAGAAAAGCATAATCACTCTCGCCACCAGAAGTGCTACTGCCATCATCGTAGAAAGTTGTTATCGCATCAGCGAGAATGAAGAGATCGTTTCCTGTTCCTCCCGTTAATTCATCGCTTCCCCCAGAAGAACTAGTGGCACCCTGTAAACTATCATTCCCATCTCCTCCAAAAAGTTGATCATTGCCAACACCGCCATTCAGCACATCATTTCCCTCCTCTCCAAAAACCTGGTCGTTCCCAGCATTGCCTGAAATCGTATCGTCGCCGCTTCCACCCGAGAGACCCTCCCACCATTCGCCCAAGGAGCCGCCAAACATCACATCATTAAATTCGGTCCCCTTCAGCCCTTCAAAACTTTCGATCGACGTGAAGGTGTCCAGCTCCGTGCCCACGCTGAACGTGCCACTTCCCGTCGCCGGGTTGTAGGTCATGGTCAGCCCGCTGCTGGCACCACCGAAGTCAGCCACGTAGCGATCATTGCCACTGCCCCCATTGATCGTATCGTTGCCGGCATCAGCAGCCAATTCATCATCATCCGCGCCACTGTCCAAGTTATCGTTACCATCGCCACCTGATAGGGTGTCATTTCCGCCCAATCCGCGGATGGTGTCGTTCCCTTCCAAACCCGATAGATTGTCCTCTAAAGCAGTGCCAATGATGCTGTCATTGCCCGATGTTCCAGTAATGTCCGCCTTTTCAACCTGGATACTTTTCCCGTCGAGTATAATCGTTGCCTGGTCATTTTCACCCCGCAAGGCCGATAGGGTTGCCTGATCCAAGTGGCTGCCTTGAATTAAAGCAGCAAAAATCGCCCCTTCATCACCAGCGCTGTCCAGGCGGTTGATTTGCGCATCAATGTAATGCCCAATTTCTTCCAGAATAACCGCAGTAACCGCTTGCCTGGAGGCTGTTTTTAAAAAAGAAGCTGAGATGTAGATTTTATTGGCACTCTGGACGTAGGCGCCCTGTGCCGTGCCCAACACGACCTGAGGCTGGATTTCAATTGTCGGAAGCTCAGCAAAGTTTCGATTTGCCCACCGTTGACGTATTTGAGCGGCCTTAATCACGTCATAGTCTGAGCCAAACGCCGTTTGCCAGTTCGCCCAAAAGGCGTCAGCTTGAGCGAAGCGGAACAGGTGCGCATAAACGTCCGCCAAGGCTGAAGGCTGAAGGCTGAAGAAGATGCCATGCGTGGAGCACGAATTCACCCTAAATAGCCATCAAGTCTGCACGCCGATCATCTTTGAAGCAAAACGAAACACTTTAATGGCGGCTATGGGCCAGCCACTGATCTTCCTGATCGGCCGGGTGATCGCCAGCTCCCAGATTGCGTGGGGTGCGGATAGGTCACTCGGGATGGCTTCCAGGGGATGGGTTGTTGCTTGGGCTGGCGTGGGGTTGAGGGGCCTGGGGTGGCGCGGGGCCTGACGGTCCTGCTCCGCGATGGCCGCGCCTGCCCGGGGCAAGGGGGCGCCTGTTGCCTCGCTGCCCCCCGCACGCCAGTAGATTCCCGCGAGTTCGCGGAGCGCCCGATGCTCGCCATCGCCATCCTGGCCGCTGGAAAGGGGACGCGCATGAAGAGCCGGCTGCCCAAGGTGCTCATGCCCTTGGCGGGCGCCACGCTGGTGGAGCGGGTGCTTCAGGGCGCGGAGGTGCTCCAACCGGAGCGGCGCCTGTTGATTGTGGGCCACCAGGCGGAGCGCGTGCGGCAGGCCCTCGCGGACCACGACGGCCTCGACTTCGTGGTGCAGGAGCCGCAGAACGGCACGGGCCACGCCGTGCAGCAGTTGCTGGCTCCCCTGGAGGGCTTTCAGGGAGATCTGCTGGTGCTCAATGGGGATGTGCCCCTCCTGCGCCCCCAAACCCTCACCGCGCTGCTGGAGCGCCACCGATCGAGTGGCGCGGGGGTGACCGTGCTCACGGCCCGGCCGCCCGACCCCACCGGTTACGGACGGGTGTTCACCGATGGGGAAGGTCAGGTCACGGCCATCGTGGAGCACCGCGACTGCACGCCCCAGCAACGGGAGCACACCCTCACCAACGCCGGCATCTACTGCTTCAACTGGCCCCGGCTGGCGGAGGTGCTGCCCCGCCTCACCACCGACAACGACCAGGGGGAGCTCTATCTCACCGACACGGTGGCCCTCCTCCAGCCCGCCCTGCAACTGGAGGTGGCGGATTGGGAGGAAACCAACGGCATCAACGACCGGATTCAGCTGGCCCAATGCGAGGCCGTGCTCCAGGATCGCCTGCGACGCCACTGGATGGCGGAGGGCGTCACCTTCACGGATCCCGCCAGTTGCACCCTCAGCGACGGCACCCGCTTTGGGCAGGATGTGGTGGTGGAACCGCAGTGCCATTTCCGGGGCGAAACGCGGATTGGCGATGGGTGCCGCATTGGTCCGGGCTGCCTGATCGAGAACAGCACCCTCGGCGAGGACGTGGAGGTGAGTTACGCGGTGATGCGGGACGCCCGGGTGGCGGCGGGCTGCGGCGTGGGGCCCTTCGCCCAATTGCGGGGTGGGGCCGTGCTGGAGGCCGCCTGCCGCATCGGCAACTTTGTGGAGGTGAAAAACAGCCATCTGGGCGCTGGCGTGAAGGCCAACCACCTCAGCTATTTGGGCGATGCCGATGTGGGCGAGGCCGTGAACATCGGCGCCGGCACAATCACCGCCAACTACGACGGGCTGCACAAACACCGCACCCGCATCGGCGCCGGTAGCAAAACGGGCGCCAACAGCGTGTTGGTGGCGCCGATCACCCTGGGGGAAGGGGTGACGGTGGCTGCGGGATCGACGCTCACGGACAACGTGCCCGCTGGTGCCCTGGCGTTGGCCCGCACGCGGCAGGTGGTCAAGCCCGGCTGGACGCTGCCCGCCCGCGATTGACCACCCGCCCGCTCAGCCCCCCTCGACGCCCTCCAGGTCGACGATCAGCACCTCCGTGCGTGGGCCAAGGCGGAGGGGCAGCACGCTTTGGCCCACGCCCACGCTGACGCAGAGCACCCGATCCGGCGCGAGTTGGTAGCGGCCAGCCTGGTATTGGCGGGAGAGGGGGCCGGAGGCCGCCACGGGCGCCAGCCCACCGGGCAGGGTGATCTGGCCGCCGTGGGTGTGGCCGGCCAGGGCCAGATCGAAGGGGCGCTCGCCAATGTCCAGCAGGCCAGAGGGCTGGTGGATCAGCGCCAGCGTGACGCAGCTGGCGTCCCAAGGACAGGCGGCGGCGCAGGGCGTGCCCCCCAAGTGGTCGTCGAGGCCCACGAGGAGCACGTTGTGGAAGGGCTCGGGCAGCCGCAGGCCGCGGTTGCGCAACACGCTGATGCCACAGGCCTCCAGCTGGGCCGTGATCGTGCCCACATCCGTGCCATGGTCGTGGTTGCCCATCACGGCGAAGACGCCGGCAGGGGCCCGCAGGCGCCGCAGGCTGGGCACCAGAAGCCCCAACTCCTCCGCCCGGGAACAGACAAAATCCCCCCCCAGCAAGATCAGGTCCGGGTTGGCGTCCATCAGGGCCTCAAAGGCCGCCGTGATCGTGCCGGTGGGGGTCATGCGGCCGGCGTGGAAATCAGAGGCGAAGGCAACCCGCAGGCGGGAGACCTGTCCCAGGGGCTTGCCCACCACAACCCGCTCCCGCCAGCGCCGCACGTCCGCCGGGGCGATCCCCCGGGCCAGGCGCCGCCAGCGGCAGAGGCCATCCCCCAGGGGCCGGAGCAAGGCGACCAGCAGCGGCGGGCGCCATTGGCGCGGCGGGGACAGGGCTCCGGCCTCCATGGACAGTTCCGCGGGTGGCTACGAGCCCCAGTCCTAGGACAAGAGAGAGCGGCGCCTCAGCCAAGGGCCAGGCCCGATCGGCCTTGATTGGCCATCCGACAACGGCGTCGCAGGCGGCGGCTGTGGCTCCAGCCAAAGGCCGCGCCGGCCAAGGCCAAAGGGGCGGGCACGGGTTCACCGGCGAGGGGAGGGCAGCGAAGCGGAGCGACGCCAGCCGCGCGAGGGAGGCTTGCTCAACGCCGTAGGCAAAACCAATCCGGTTGTCTTCCGCGTGGGCCCCGGCCAAAAAGGAGGCTGGAGCGAGGGCATGGGAGCGGGGAGAGCACAGGTGCTCTGTTCTGAGGTGGGTGGGCTTGCCTGAAGGCCCCACTTGAAGCCTTCTTGCAATCGCGCAAAATCCCCAGAAAGATGTAAAATTGAGAGTGTAATCATTGACTGCCCTAGGGAACCTCTGGACTACAAGCGCATCAAGAGGCAACCCAGCCTTGATTTGTATTTGATGAACATCTTGAACGCCGATCGGGCGTGGATCAGCTCGATTTCGTCGATTTGGAGGCTGAATTTAGCTCACTTGGGGCGGTGTTTCCCCCCAATGAGCACACCATGCCCCCAATCATGT
>JBKCVY010000307.1:0-8115 GCA_046317475.1 Cyanobacteriota bacterium
CCGGTGCGCATCAGCGGCTTCGGGCTGCCCGTGCCCGGTGACGCGCCCCAGCTGGCCAGGCGGCTCGTGCGCTGCTGCCTGGCGGACGCGGCGCCGGTGGGGCTGCCCGGGCGCTGGTCGGCCGGGGGGGCGGGGCCAACGGCCGCCCAGCGCACGGGCAGCCCCACCGGCGCCGCGACCGCCAGGCAGCAGCGCACGAGCAGCCTGGCCAGCTGGGGCGCTTCACCGGGCACGGGCAGCACGAAGCCGCTGATGCGCACCGGGTCGGCCGCGCCGAGGCGGGGATCGGGGTGGGCCCGCAGCAGCCGCACCCAGTCCGTGAGGCTGCGTTGGGCGGGGGGGAGCACGAAGGCCAATTCCTCTTCGGCGGTTTCGTCGCGGGGCCGTTGGCTGGCGAGATCGGCGAAGGACGGGGCGGGTGGCCAGGCGAGCACGGCGGCGGCGAGCAGGGTGGTGGTGAGTACAAGCCAGCGCTCGGCGGGCCGCACCGGCTCCCGGGCTCCGGCGGCGCGGGGGAGCCCCTGGGCGAGCTGGGCGAGGGCGAGGGCCAGCAGGGCCACGCCGGCGAAGGCCACCAGTGGGTGGAACGCGGCCCGCAGCAGCAGGTCGAGGCGGCCATCGACGGAGGAGCGGAGCAGCAGCAGGCCCCAAAGCGCGAGGGCGGTGCCCCGCCAGAGGGCGGCGCGACGCGGGGGGGGTGGGGGGCTGGTCATCGGCGCCAGAGGTTGACGAGTTGGCCGATCACCAGCACCAGCAGGCTGCTGCCCGCCAGGGTGAGCAGCAGGCCGCGGGGGCGGAAGAGCTGGCCGAGCAGGCCAAACAGCTTGAGATCGATCACCGGACCCAGCAGGAGGAAGGCCAACAGCGCGCCGGGGGTGATCTGGGCGGCAAAGCCGAGGGCCAGGAACGCATCCACGCTGGAGCACACCGACACCACCAGGGCGAAGAGCATCAGGGCGAGGATTGAGAGGGTGGGCTGGCCGCCGAGGGCCAGGAACCACTGGCGGGGGATGAGGGTTTGCACGAGGGCGGCGATGGCGCAGCCGGCCACGAGCACCAGGGCGAGGGAGAGGAATTCGCCGCTGCCGTGGCGCAACAGCTCCGCCAGGGAGGGACGGCTCGGCCGTGGCGGGGGAGGGGGAGCGGTGCCGGTGGCGCCCGCGAGCAGGCCGCCGCGCCGCTCCAGCAGGCTGAGTTCCGCCAGGGGCAGGCTGTGGCGCCGTTCCTCCAGCAGGTCGCTGTCCAACAGCTCCCCCTCGCGCAGCCTGCCGAGAAGCAGGGCCAGTCCCACGGCCACTACCACCGCCCCGAGGGGCCGGAACAGCAGGAGCCAGGGGCGATCGGGGAAGGCGGCCCAGGTGCTGGCCAGCACGATCGGATTGAGCACGGGCGCGGCGAAGAGGAAGCCCAGGGCGGTGCCCACGGGCGCGCCCGCGGCCAGCAGGCGCCGGGCGACGGGCACATTGCCGCCCTCGCAGGCGGGCAGGGCGAGGCCCAGGCCCGCGCCGGTGAGGGGGCCGAGGAGGGGATGGCTGGGCAGCCGCCGCACCCAGCGGCCACCGGGAGCGAACCAGCGGGCGGCGGTGGCGATCAGCACGCCCAGCAGGAGGAAGGGCAGGGCCTCGATCAAGAGGCCTTGGAAGAGGGCCCAGGCGGTGGCCAGCCGCTGGACCACCAGCGCGGCGGTCATGGGGCGTCCCAGAGGGCAGGCACCGCGTCCGCCGCGCCGTACCACTCCGGTGTGGCGGCATAGAAGCCCGCGTTGCTGTCATTTTCGCGGGCTTCGACGCGGAAACAGCAGGCCCGGCCCCCCTCCCGCTCCTGGAGCAGCTCGTTGGCCCAGCTCCACACCAGTTGGGCGGAGGCTTCCATGCCCACGTTGGCCATCACCCGCAGATCCAGGCCGCCCAGGGCATGGAGTTCGCGCCACTGGGGGAGGAGGGGATCATCGGCGCTGGCGAGGAAGGTGTGGTCGAACTGGTCGGCCAGACGTTGGCGCAGGGGTTGGAGGCTGGAGAAATCCACCACGAAGCCGCAGGCATCCAGCTGGTGGGCGGCGAACCAAAAGGTGAAGGCGCGGCTGTAGCCGTGCACCAGGCGGCAGTGGCCCGGGTGGCGCCACTGGCGGTGGGTGCAGGGGAAGCCCGCGAAGGTCTTGCTGCAGGTGTGGGCCGGGGGGATGGGCATGGGGGAGGATCGCTGCAGCTGGAAATGCGCCCGTCGTGGCCTCCCCCCCATCTTTTCACTCGCCGCCGCCCGTTGGGGGGGAGCTTGCCGGGCTGACGGCGGAGGCGCTGGCGGAGGTGTTGCGGTGGGATGGGGCGGGGTTGATCCCGGCCATCGCCCAGGATTGGCTGGATGGGGCCGTGTTGATGGTGGCCTGGATGAACGCCGAGGCGCTGGGCCGCACCCTGGAGACGGGGGAGGCGCATTACTGGAGCCGCTCCCGGCGGGAGCTTTGGCACAAGGGCGCCACCAGCGGCCACCTGCAGCTGCTGCGGGGCCTGCGCTATGACTGCGACGCCGACGTGCTGCTGCTCACCGTGGAGCAGGTGGGCGAGGTGGCCTGTCATACGGGCGCCCGTAGCTGCTTTTTCGACGCGCAACCCCCCCCTAGTGGCGGCGGCCCCCAGGCGCCGCCGCCCCCGGCGGATGTGTGCACGGAGTTGGCGCGGTTGATCGCCGGGCGGCGCGAGCGGCCGGTGGAGGGCAGTTATACGAATGCGTTGCTGGCGGGGGGCGACAACCGCATCTTGAAAAAGATTGGGGAGGAAAGCGCGGAGTTCGTGATGGCGTGCAAGGACGACGATCCGGCCGCCATCGCCGCCGAAGCGGCGGACCTGGTGTTCCACCTGCAGGTGGCCCTGGCGCATCATGGTGTGGAGTGGCGGGCAGTGCAGCGGGTGTTGGCGGAGCGGCGCGGCGCCCCACGCCGCTCGGGGTCATGAGCCGGGTCGCCCGCCATGCCGCCTTCCTGCGGCGCTTGCGCGACAGCCCCCGCCAGCGTTGGGCCTGGGCCGTGGGCAGCGCCGTACCGCTGCTGGGGGTGCCGGTGCTGGTGAAGCATGGCCTGAGCCGCCGCACGCTCACCCCCGCGGTGTTTGGGGTGACGGCCTTGGGGGCCGCAAGTTTCGCCCTGGCGGTCACCGTGCCGGTGATCCTGCCCAGTGGACCCCTCGCCTCGGCCCGGGGTGGGCGGCTGGCGGCGGCGGTGGCCCTGGCCGCGGCGGCCTTCGCCCTTGGCCACCGGGCCGGCCAGGAACGGGATGCCCGGGAGGCGCGCAAGTGGTTGGAGTTGGAGGGGTGAGGGCCCTCGGCCCTTGGGAGGGAGTCGGGGCTTGGCGTGGTGGTGCGGGCGAGGGGAGGGGTGTGGAGGAAGAAAAGGACGGGTGTTCAGCGAAGCGGGGCTGGATGGTGAGGGTCTGGTCTTTGGACTGGTTGCGTTTGGATTGCTCGGGGGAAAACTCTCAGGGGCTCTGATCGCTGGTGGAACTGCCTGTTGCTGGTGGAACTGTTTGGCGATGTGGACTGCCCAGTCCTGAGGGTTCTTGGCCCACAGGAGGAGGGGTTTGCCGATGACGAACACCTTGCCTTATCGGGTTGTCAAGCTCGAAGACGCTGGATGGACCATTCGTCCGGATGGGGGCGAATTGGACCCGGAGGAGCAGCGGGACCTCTGTGCCCATCTGGATGCGATCGGATTGCCCTATTACCTCCATCACGGACGACTGTGCCTGGCGGCGAGCCTGGTGTGGGAGGCGTTGTACGAAAGCTTGAGACAGTTTTATGCTGGGCGTGCTGAAATCTCTCCGTTTTGATGGCGTACAACGGTCACATCAGCACCTGATCCATTTGGCACGACCAGGGGTGCGCTGGGGGCGATTTTTTCCCGGGGTGGCCTGCGAGCCGTGGGAGACGCTTGCAGGAATGGCGCATCCTGTTTGTGGCAACGTGAGCCAGCAAATTTGGATCTGGATTTGGTGTCAGGAGCGCTCAGAGAACTTTGGCGAAAACAGGACCAAATTTGGAATTTCGGCATGTGGCCAAGGCTGCGGCTCCTCGATCTGCCGCAAACAGAGGCGGGGGAGAGGTTGATGCGCTCTAGCACTTGCAGTGGTAGCCTCACATCTTTAGAAGATCACAAATGAAAGTTGGCATTCTTGGATCAGGAAGTGTCGGCGCAAGACTGGCGGCACTCGCTCGCGCGGGAGGACATGACGTCTACGTAGGCACCAGAAGTGATGCGGAGGTGGCGGCTCAACAGGCGGAAATCTTCATTCTTGCCATTCCCTACCTTGCATGCGCTGAAGCCTTGCCACAGATCAGGACGGCCCTTGCCGGGAAGGTCGTGATCGACGCCACAAACCCATTGAATTCAGATTGGTCGCCCATCTCTTTTGCAGACCAGAGTTCAGCAGCGGAGGAGATTGCCAAACTGATCCCCGCAGCACGCCTTGTGAAGGCATTCAACACGGTCTTTGCTGATGTGATGGTGCCTGGAAGCTACTGCGGGATGGGCATCAGGTGACAACATTTGTCTGTGCCGATGATCCAGCTGCGAAAGGACTGGTATTGGAACTGGCCGACTCCCTTGGCTTTTTCGCCCTGGATTCAGGTCCGCTTAGCAATAGTAAATACACGGAGGCGATGGCACATCTGAACATCCATCTTGCGGTTGTGCGTGGCGGTGGCACGGACGCCGCCTTTGTCTACCACAGGCCTTGAAGGGATGTCTGACAACAGCATCAGGTGGCGGTGCGCAAAGCTGCCGGTGATGCTGAATGTTGGATGGATTCGGAAGACCCATTCGGGCTTCACGAGAGGCTAGACTGGTGAGCAGCCAAGGGGCTTGCTGGAATCCATTCAGGTGTCAACTACCAAGTCTGTCTGGCCATCTGTTGGTGGTGGCCCATGGGAGCAAGTTCCTGCTGCGGTCCATGGAGGCGGAGGCCACCGCTTGGCAACTTGCGGCCTTGGGGCCAGGGGAAGTGCCCGTGTCGCTCGATCCGGAGAATTTGTTGGATGGCGGGCTGTTTGGTTTGGCAGCGGCGGTGATGCATCACATGCTCCCCCGCCGGGCGCTGCCCCCAGGGGGCAGGACAAGACCCCCCAGCCCCGATAGGGTCCGCTGATGGAGCGCCAGAGGCATGCCCCGCGTCCAGCTCTTCCTCTCCAGCGTCAGCGCTGAATTCCTCAGCTACCGGGAGCGCCTGCGACATTCGCTCACCAGGCCGGAGGTGGAGGTGAAGGGGCAGGAAGATTTTATCGTCACAGGCACCGAAACCCTGGAGATGCTTGATCGCTACATCCGGGGGTGTGATGGCGTGATCCACCTGGTGGGCGACATGACCGGGGCAATGGCCAAGCCGCACTCGGTGGCGGCCATCGCCCAGCGATATCCCGAGCTGGCCAGCCGCCTGCCGCTGGCGGAGTTTTTGCAGCCCGAGGGCCCATCCTTGAGCTATACGCAGTGGGAAGCCTGGCTGGCGCTGCACCACGGCAAGCCGCTGTTCATCGCCACCCCGCAGCCAGAGGCGCCACGGGACGAGTATTTCCAGCTGGAAGCTGGTCAACAGGAGCTGCAGCGGGCCCACTTGAGTCGCCTGCGCGGGGTGGACCGGTATCCGGGCACGGCGTTCACGGGGCAGGATCACCTGGTGGCGGAGGTGCTCCGCTCGTTTGTGCTGGATCTGTTGGTGCAGGCGGGCTTGACCCACCGGCCCCTCACCCTGCCCTTCGCCAGCATCGGCTCCCTCTTCAAGGGCCGAGCCCCCCTGATGCCGTGGCTTGAGGCAGCCACGCGGCCACTGGCCCTGATCGGCCAGGGCGGCGTGGGCAAAACCCGCCTGGCGATCGAGCACGCCTGGCGGCAGGTGGCCCGCCGGCCCGCTGTGCTTCTGGTGAGCGCGGTCAGCCCGGAAGCCCTAGACCGCAACCTGGCCGGACTGTGCGGCCCTTCGGCATTGGATCTGCCCCAGAAGGAGGACCGGGAGGAAGCCCTCCAGCGGGCGGCGGTGCTCCAGTGGCTGCAGGCCCACCCCGGCTGGCTGTTGATCCTCGACAGCGTCGACACGCCTGAGGCCGCTGCGGCCATTGAAGCAATGCTGCCCCAAGTGGCGGCCGGCCAGGTGGTGATCACCACGCGCCTGCGCAACTGGAGCGCGGCGGTGCAGGGGGTGGAGGTGGAGGTGTTGGAGCCGGAGGATGCCCGGGATTTCCTCCTGGAGCGCACGGCTACCCGGCGCCGCAACTCTGATGATGACCCAATCACGGCAGAAGCCATCGCTGTGGAGGATCTGGGCGGGTTGGCCCTGGGTTTGGAGCAGGCCGGGGCCTTCATCAGCGAGCGACGCTTGAGCCTGGAGGCCTACCGAAAAGCTTGGCAAGGCAACCGGGCGGCTGTGCTCCGCTGGCTGGATCCCCGGCTGATGCAATACGACCAGAGCCTCGCCACCACCTGGCTCACCAGCTACCTGCAGGTGGAGCCGCCTGCCCAAACCCTGCTGCGGCGCCTGGCCTGGTTGTCTCCTGAGCCGATCCCGGAAAGCATTCTTGAGGTGGGGGTGCCTGGGGATCCGCAGGCTGCCCCGGGTGCCAGGGACGCCCTTCGCCAACTGGAGGCCTATTCCCTGGTGGCCATCTCCAGTGGGTCCCCCTTCTTTTCTCTGCACCGGCTGGTGCAGGAGGTGGGCCGGTTGTGGCAAGAGCAGAGCGAGCAGCCTGAGCCCTATGAGCTGCAGGCGGCCCTGGGCTGGCTCGATGCGGCCTTTGTGGGTGATCCCTCGGATGGGCGCGATTGGCCGGTGTTGGAGCCCTGGGAGCCCCATGCCAAGGCGGTGGTTGGTTTTGCGGATGAGCAGGGGATTGGGGAGCCGACATCGCTGGTGCAGAGTGATTTGGCCATGTTGTTGCACTGCAAAGCGGCCTTTGCTGAGGCGGAGCCCTTCTCCCGGCGTGCGCTCGCGATCGATGAGGCCAGCTATGGACCCAACCATCCAAAGGTGGCTAGGGATCTTAACAACCTTGCGCAGCTATTGCACGACACCAACCGCCTGGACGAGGCGGAGCCGCTGATGCGACGTGCGCTGGCGATCGTTGAGGCCAGCTACGGGCCCAACCATCCAAGGGTGGCCATTGATCTCAACAACCTGGCAGGGCTGTTGGATGCCACCAACCGCCTGCAGGAGGCGGAGCCCCTGATGCGGCGTGCGCTGGCGATCGATGAGGCCAGCTACGGCCCCAACCATCCAAAGGTGGCCATTGATCTCAACAACCTTGCGCAGCTGTTGCAGGCCACCAACCGCCTGAAGGAAGCGGAGCCCCTGATGCGGCGTGCGCTCGCGATTGATGAGGCCAGCTATGGACCCAACCATCCTGATGTGGCTAGGAATCTTAACAACCTTGCGCTGCTGCTAAAGGCCACCAACCGCCTGCAGGAGGCGGAGCCCCTGATGCGGCGTGCGCTCGCGATCGATGAGGCCAGCTATGGACCCAACAATCCTGATGTGGCTGGGGATCTTAACAACCTTGCGCTGCTGCTAGAGGCCACCAACTGCATGCAGGAGGCAGAGCCACTGATGCGGCGGGGTTTTTCCATCCTCCTGAAGAGCTTGGGCTTGGATCACCCCAATAGCCGAAGCGTGGGAGGAAACTACATTTCCCTTCTACAAGAGATGGGCCTTGGAGAAGCTGAAATCCAAGCCAAACTTCAATCACTCCTTCACCTGCTCTCTTAGACTAAATATCCTCCTACCTCCTTGCAACACCTAAGTTAAACCAATGACCCTGAAGGCGCCCTGCCCTTCCTGCGCCAGGCGGCGGACACGCCCCCAGCCGACCCGATCACCCTCTACGCCCTGGCCCAGGCCCTGATGGCCCTCGACACCCCCGAGCACCGGAAGGAAGCAGACACCTGCCTCACCCGCGCCCTAGCCCTTGGCCCCCCGCCGGATTTGGCCGAGCGCCTCCGCCAAACCCACAGCCGCCTCGCCCGCCAGGTGTTCCGCGCCAACGCCGACGGCGAGCCCCGCATGGATGTGGTGACCTACTGCGACAGTGCCCTCCAGACCTACGCCAGCCTCTCCCCCGCTGCCCAAAAGCAGCTCCTGATGGAGG
>JBKCVY010000308.1:0-2234 GCA_046317475.1 Cyanobacteriota bacterium
GCCTCCAGCCGTTCCCGGCGATGGGGCAACACCGGCAGGTGGGTGTGGGAATCCACGCTGGTGTCGCCATGGCCCGGGAAGTGCTTGGCGCAGGCCAGCACCCCCTCCGCTTGGACCCCCCGCAGGAACGCGACGGCCAAATCCGCAACCACCTCAGGCCGCTCTCCCCAGGCCCGCACATTGATGACCGGGTTGGCGGGATTGTTGTTGACATCGCAAACGGGCCCCAGCACCCAGTTGAGGCCCAGGGCCCGGGCCTCCCTCCCGGTGCAGCGGCCATAGCGCTCAGCCAGGTCACGGGCCATCGAGGGGTCGTGCGCATGGATCTGGCCCACGCCAAGGGGTGGAGGCAACCAGCTCGCCCCGGCGAAGCGCTGGCCCACCCCTTCCTCCACATCGGCGCAGAGAAGCAGGTTCTGGTCGCTCCAGGAGTCCAGTTGACGGGTGCGCAGCCGCAACTCAGCCGCGCTTCCCCCCAACAGAATCACGCCCCCCACCCCCTCGGCGAGGAGCGCCCGCAAGGTGGCGTTGTCGAGCTCCCAGCGTGGATAGCCGCGCTGACCATCCGCCAGGTGGCCGCTGGCCCGCACCACCAGGAGTTGTGCCGCCAGGCGGCGCAACTCCCATTCCGAATCGCTATTCCCCACGGTCGTCCCCAGCGGCCTGTTCTTCGTCGGCGTTGGAAGCGGGAGTGGGTCTGCCATCGGAGCTGGGTGCCCCATCGCTGGGGGGCGGCCCGTCCGGGCGCCGGTGGAGTCGCTCGCGTTCGAGAGCGTTCAGCAGGCCCAGCACGGCGCTGCCCCGCTCCAGGCTGCGGTCCAGCACGAAGAGCACCTCCGGGATGCGTCGCAACGCCAGGCGTCGGCCCAGCTCGCCGCGCACATAGGGCGTGGCGGCCTTCAGACCCTCCATGGCCTGGCCTCGCTCCTCCTCCGTGCCGTACACGCTCACGAACACCTTGCAGTGCTGCAAATCTCCCGCCACATCCACGCTGGTGACGCTGACCATGCCTTGGTGCACCCGCGCGTCACGGATGCCTGAGCTGAGCAAGTCGCTGATCTCGCGTCGCATCAGGGAGGCCACCCGCTCCACCCTTCGGCCCTGTGCCATGGCTAACCCAGTGGTCCTGGTGCCACCATCGCACGGAGCACCAGCCCCAGGCTCAACAGACCACTCACCAGGGCTCCCACCACGGCCACGGCGGTGACGGGATGGGCCCGGCGACCGGCCAGGGGCTGCACCAGGGTTTGCAGGATCCCCAGGGACAGGGCCACCAGGTAGCGCGGGTAGCGGAGCACGTTTTTGAGAAACTCCCCCATCGGTGTCGATCCGTCCACAGGCATGCTGGCTACTCTGCCGCCGATCAGCCCGGCAACGAGGCCCGCATGATGGAACTCCACCAGTTCAAACATTCCGCCTTCTGCGAGAAGGTGCGCCTTGTGCTGGCCGCCAAGGGACTGGACTACAGGATTGTGGAGGTGGTGCCTGGCTTGGGCCAGGTGGACTTGTTTCGCCTGTCCGGCCAGCGCCAAGTGCCCGTGCTGGTGGATGGCGGTGAGGTGATCGCCGATTCCACCGAAATCGCCCTTCACCTGGAGCGACGCCACCCGCTTCCGGCCCTCCTACCCAGCGATCCCAAGGAACGGGCGCAGGTGTTGCTCCTGGAGGTTTGGGCCGACACGGCCCTGTCCACGGGATGTCGCCGTGCCCTCCTGCAGGCCGCGGCCACCAATCCGAAACTGCGCGCGGCCCTGTTGCCCGAGGCCACGCCAACGGGGCTGCGGCAATTGGTCACCCTTTTGCCCAGCAGCCTCATGGGCTCGATCAGCGACACCCTCAGTTCCCTGTTGGCGCCACTGGAAGCCCGCCAGCTCCACCGCAACTTGGAGCAGATCAGCCAACTGGTGCGAACAACCGGCTATGTGGTCGGCTCCCAGCTCAGCCTGGCGGATGTGGCGGTGGTGGCCCAACTCTCCCTCCTGCGCTTTCCAGCGGACGCGGGGGCGTCCATCGCGTCGGAGGGGGTCGGCGGCATTGCCGACAACCCCCTCTACCAACCGCTCTTCCGCTGGCGTGACGGGATCCTGGCCACCCTCGCTGGACGGTGAACGCCATGTCCGACCCCCTGCTCCGGGAGATGGATCACTACGTTGTGCTCGAACCCGCGGGCGAGGAGGCCATCCTCAGCGCCCGGGAAACCCTCGACTGGCTGGCGGGTCACTTGTCCTCCTTGC
>JBKCVY010000309.1:0-6752 GCA_046317475.1 Cyanobacteriota bacterium
GTCCACCTCCAGCACCGTGCACTAATCGCGCTCGCGAGTGGCAGCCAGGGGGCCACGCTCCGGGGCGCATTCTCTCCGCCCGATCGTGTACCAGCCGGCCGCCGGAAGGGGGGGAAGGCCGAACGGCCGCCTGTTCCGATGCCCCTACGCTTCCAATGGGCCTTTTCATTTTCGCTCCATGGCTGTCTGGCGTGCCATCCCCCTGGGTTTCGGACTTGTTGGCGCCCTGGCAGTGGGGTGGGGGGCGGCGGTGAGCGCCGCGCCCCAGGGTGGAGCGGCGCTCACCGTGGCGGGAGCCAGCACCTCCCCCGCCCTGGGGGACGCCTTGCGGCCCTCCACGGCCAACCAGCTGGCCTTGGCGCAGCACCTCCGACTCCAGGGGGTGGTGTTCTACGGGGCTTGGTGGTGCCCGGCCTGTTTCAAACAGAAGAATTTGTTTGGCCAACAGGCGGGCGATCAGCTCCCCTACGTGGAATGCGAAAAAACCGACGCGCAGCGCGAGCGCTGCGAACGTGCTGGCGTGGCCGCCTATCCCACCTGGGTGATGGGGAACCAGCGGCTAGAGGGCGTGCAATCCCTGGAGCGCCTAGGCCAGTGGACCGGCTTTCCTTCCGCGCCCAAGCCCTAGGGCCCGTGGGAGGTGGTGTCAGCTAATTAACGTTGTCGTGTCCACTGAAAAACTGGGGTTTGCCGCTGTGGCTACAGCGCCCTAAGGCGTTTTATCGGATATTATCCATTGATGGTGTTCTCATTCCGATGAAACACGTTTTCATTCCTGATCTGGCCCTACCCCTGCTGGTTGGCCCTGTTAACTGTGCCCCATTTTCGCTAGTTTTGATTGCCGCGATGGCTAGTTTTTGGATGTCATATGCGGTCACCGGGTTTTGCTTGGGACAGACTGCGACGGCTGAGTCCATGCCCAAGCAGCCATCTTCCGTCGTCAGTTCCATTAATACCTTGTCCCCAAACCCTTCGCTGCGTTAATCCCCTTTTGGTTGTCCTGGCGGCGAGTCTTGCGGGATCAGGCAGGACAGGCACCTGACATCACCAGCATTTGCAGCAAGCTACACAACATTGGTTTCTCGCCGTCGTCTCTTCCTTCAATGAATATTCAGGGACGTGGTCAGGCCTGAATTTCGCAGACGTTCGCACACCGCCCTCGCCTCCCCAGGGTCTCCCTCGTAAACAACGGCCCTCCCCGTGCGCCAGAGGCCCTCATCCACAGCCTCCGCTTCCGCTGTGGAGAGTGCCGGCAGGCAACCCTTCAGCTGGTTGGCGATCGGCTGGAGCGCCAGAAGAAGCCAGACCGTCGCCACGGTGGGCTCCTCCGTCCCCCTCCCCAGGGCCAGCGGGCGAAAAGGCGATGCGGGGGCCATGGGGCTTGTCCATCAGGGCTGCCAACCTACGAACGCCCCAGGGTGGGCTCCACGGGGGAGTGCCGGTCCCCTGCACCCTTGACAGTTCGCGTTGCTTCCGTTCCGATCCGCGCCGCCCCCCCCAAAGTTGTGCCGCTCCCCTCACTCCCGCGGGGGGCTGTCCACCAGCCGCAGGCGGTGGCTGATCCATGGTGCGATCGGTACCCCCGCCACGATGTGCTCCCGCACAATCCGCTCCACGCGCTCAGGGGTGACCTGGCTGTACACCACGCCCTCGGGCCAGATCAACAGGATGGGTCCCGCCTCGCAGATCCGCAAGCAGTCGGCTTTGGTGCGCAGCACCACCCCCTCTGGCCGGGAGGGATCATCCAGTTTCAGGGTGCGCACCAGGGCCTTCAGCCGCTCCCAGGTGGCGGCCCCCACGGCTGGATCACAGCAGAGTGGTTTGCTGGGCGTGGCGCACAGCAGCAGATGGTGGGCGACGGCGGTCATGGCGTCCCACCACCCGGGCGGGCCCCCGCCATCACCAAGGGCCGGCCATCGCGGCTCGCCGCGGCCTCCAAGGTGGCCTGTCGGGCCCAGCCGTCCACCGCTAACACATCCTCCAGGCTGGGCTGGGTCCGCAGATCGCCCTGGTGCCTCTCGCACACCCGTTCGATCAGCCAGGGAATGGCCAGAAAGGGAATGCGCTCCTCCAGGAACAGGGCCACCGCCTGCTCGTTGGCCGCATTCAGGGCCGCCGGCATCGTGCCCCCTGCCCGCCCCGCCGCGTAGGCCAGCTCCATGCAGGGATAGCGGGAGGGATCGGGCTCCCGGAAACTGAGGGTTCCCAGGGCCGCCAGATCCAGCCGCCGCCAGGGCGTCTCCAGCCGCTCGGGCCAGCTCAGGCAGCAGAGAATCGGCAGCTTCATGTCCGGCCAGCCCAGTTGGGCCAACACGGAGGTGTCCGCCAGCTCCACCAGGGAGTGGATGATGCTCTGGGGGTGGATCACGATCTCAATCGCGTCGTAGTCCACGCCGAAAAGATGGTGGGCTTCGATCACCTCCAGCCCCTTGTTCATCAAGGTGGCGGAATCCACCGTGATCTTGCGTCCCATCACCCAATTGGGATGGCTGGTGGCATCCGCCACGGTCACCTTGGTGAGGTCGGCCGGATCCCAGTCGCGGAAGGCGCCACCCGAGGCCGTCAGCAGAATCCGCCGCAGCCCCGGGGGGGGCTGGCCGGTGGAGAGCCGGGCCTGGTCGGGCCAGGGGAGGCCCTGCAGGCATTGGAAGATGGCGGAATGTTCGGAATCGGCGGGCAGCAGGCGGGCGCCGCTGGCCCGCAGTTCCGGCAGCACCACCGGCCCAGCGGCAATCAGTGTTTCCTTGTTGGCCAGGGCGACATCCTTGCCCGCCCGAATGGCGGCCAGGGTGGGCAGGAGCCCCGCGCACCCCACGATGCCCGCCACCACCCCATCGGCGCTGGGCCAGGCGGCCGCGGCGCAGAGGCCCTCGCTGCCGGCCAGGATCTCCGGGAGGGGGTGGGCGCTGGGGGCCGACTCGCTGCCGCTGAGCCGCTCCCGGAGGGCGCCCACATCCGCGGGGTCGGCCATGGCCACCACCTCCGGCCGGTGGCGCCGGATTTGCCGGGCGAGCAGGTCGAGATTGCGATGGGCGGTGAGGGCCACCACCTGGACACGATCGGGGAACGCTTCGACGATCTCAAGGGTTTGGGTGCCAATCGAGCCCGTGGACCCCAGCACGCTGATGGCTTTCATGGCACCCTCGCCGCACGAACGGCGCCCAGTCTCCCATCGCCCTCAGCGGCGCGGCCCCCGCACCGGGCGGGGCGACGCGGTTGACTGGGCCCAGCGCGGAAGGGAGCCCCCATGGCCTGGTTGCAACGCTGGAATTTCATCGCCCGGGCCCGCCTGGAGCGGGAGCTTTGGGAGGCCTTTGAGCGGGGGGAAGACCTGGAGGCCCGCCTGGCGACCGCCGAGCGGGAGGCCCAATCGGGCGATGACGCCCAGCGCTTTCGCCTGGAGGTGTGGCGCCAAACCCTGACGCGCATTCGCAAGATCGAAACCCTCATGCGGGATCGGCGCCCACCAGGAGGGCCACCGCCAGGCTCGTCGCCAGTCCCCCCCCCGCCAGCAGCAGATCCAGACTGAGGTCGCGCCCCAGGGCGCGGGCCGGCCGCCCCAGCCCCCGGCAGGCCAGCCCCACCTCCCGTCCCGCCAACAGGCCCAGAAACAGCCAGGACGTGCTCATCGGCAGCCGGGCGCCGCCGCTGAAGGCCAGCAGCACCAGCCCGTACAGCAGGCTGATCACCGTGGTGGCACGGGGATCCTCGACGCGGCACTTGCCGCGCAGTCGCCCCTGGATGGGGCCGCCACCGAGAACCACGATCAAGGCGACGGCGCCGCACAGCACCACCAGGGTGACGAGCAGCTCCGCCAGGCTGAGGTGGCGGGGCAGATAGACATAAATGTTGGCCAGGTCCTGCACCAGCCACTGGCTCCACAACCCCGCCGTCACCAGCCATTGGACCAGCTGCCACGGCCGCCCCTCGCCCTCCTCCGGGCGGCCCTCCAGCCAGGGGGCCAGCGCGCCATAGGCGACGGCGGCCGCGGCGAAGGCCAGTCCGTAGCCCGCCAAGGATTTGCGCACCATCTCGCCCAGGTGCGCCGGGCTCAGCGCCGTGAGCACCAGAAACGTGGTGCTCACGGGCATGCCCAACCGGGTCAGCAGCAGCAGGGCCAGCAGGGGCAGCAGGTCCTTCGCCCCCATGGGGTGGGGCAGTGGGAAGGCCTCCAGCCGTCCCCAGGCCGGGTCGCCCGCTCCCGCCGCCCAGCTCAGGACCAGCACGGCGCAGAGGACGCCACCCAGCAGGAGCCCTTGGCCCACCACGTCGCGCCGGCCCCGCTGGGCGGAGAGAAACGGCCCCAGGGTCTGCAGGGCGTCATTGGCCATGACCGCCACGCTGGCCACTCCGAAGGCGGCCAATTGGAGGGGGCTTACTCCCGAATCCAGATCGTCACCCCCCCCGGCTTGTCCACCAGCTCGATCCCCTGATCCCGCAGCTCCGCCCGGATGCGATCCGCCTCCTGGAAGTTCCGGGACGCCTTGGCCTGCCGTCGCCGCTCCACCAGGGCCTCAATGGCCTCCGCTCCGGGCCCGTCCTGGGCCGATGGGGATGGCTCCAGCTCCGCCGCCAGGCCGAGCACGCCCGCCAGCTCCACCAGCAACCGCCAACGGGGTTCAAGGTGACGCTGCTCCGCACTGGGAGCCTCGTTGATCTGGAGCTGGTTGGCCAGGGCCCGCAGGGGGCGCGCCAAGTCGAAAAGCTCCCCCAGGGCCGCGGCGGTGTTGAGGTCATCGTCCATCGCGGCGATGAACCGCTCGCGGCTGGCGGCCAGCTCGGGCCCCAGGTCCTCCGGTTCGGCCACGGAGACCTCCGGTACGGCCCCGGGGCCGTAGGGCTTGGCGGCGCTCCAGCCCAGCCCGGCGCCATGGCGATCCACCAACGCCAGGGCCGCGTTCAGCCCCTTCCAGCCCGTGCCGGCCGCCTCCAGGGCCGCGGCGAGAAAATCCAGGGGCTTGCGGTAGTGGGCCTGGAGGACGAAGAAACGCAGGGTCATGGGGCTGACGCCCGTGGCGAGCAGCCCACGGATGGTGGTGAAGTTGCCCAGGGATTTGGACATCTTTTCCCCATCCACATTCACCATGCCGTTATGCAGCCAGTAGTGGGCCAGGGGTTTGCCGGTCACCGCCTCCGATTGGGCGATTTCATTTTCATGGTGGGGGAAGATCAGATCGGCCCCGCCCAGGTGGAGATCAATCGTTTCTCCCAGCTCCTCCCGCACCATCGCCGAGCATTCGATGTGCCACCCCGGACGGCCCGGCCCCCAGCTGGAGGGGAAGCTGGGTTCCTCCGGTTTGGCGCCTTTCCAGAGGGCGAAATCAAAGGGGTGGCGCTTGCGGGCCTCCTCCGCCGCGCTGATGCGACCGCTGGCCCCCTCCTCCTGCTGGTGCAGATCCCGACCGCTCAATTTGCCGTAATTGGGGGCGCCCAACACGGAAAAATACACATCGCCATCGGCGCTATAGGCCATCCCTTTGCTTTGCAGCTCACCGATCAGCTGGCGAATGCCCTCCAGGCAGCGGGTGGCGCGTGGCATGCGATCGGGGGGCAAGATGTTCAGCCGCCCCAGATCCTCCATGGCGAGGCGCAAATTGTCCTCACTCACTTCCTCCATTGTCCGCCCTTCCCGGGCCGCGCGCTGGAGAATCTTGTCATCGATATCGGTGACGTTCTGCACGTAGGTGACGGCAAAGCCCCGCCAGATCAGATAACGACGCAACACATCCCACACGATGTAGGTGCGGGCATGGCCGAGATGGCAAAGGTCGTAGACCGTGATGCCGCAGCAGTAGATCGACACCCGCCCAGGCACGATCGGCGTGAAGGGCTCGAGGCGTCGGGTGAGGGTGTTGGTGAGCCGCAGCGGCAAGGGGACAACCGGCCGATCCGCCGGCGCAGGGGGCCAGGGGGCACCGTAGGCGGACGCGGACCCTCAGGCGGGACGGGCCAAACCCAGCCGTTCCCCCCCGTACTGGGCCCGTTCCCGCACGGCCGCGCACCAGGGCTGGTGCTCCAGGTACCAGGCCACGGTGGCCGCCAGGCCCTCCTCGAAGCTGTGGCGGGGTCGCCAGCCCAGCTCCGTCTCGATGCGGCTGGGATCAATCGCATAGCGGCGATCATGGCCGGGCCTGTCGCGCACCGCGGTGATCAGCGCTCCATGGGGGGCTCCGGAGGGGTGGAGGGTGTCCATCAAGGCGCAGATCGCTTCCACCACCTGGCGATTGGTGCGCTCCCCATGGCCGCCCACGCCGTAGCCGCGGCCGCATGCCCCGCGGGTGGCCGCCAGCAGCAGGGCGTCCACATGGTCGTCCACGTAGAGCCAGTCGCGCACGTTCAGCCCATCGCCATAGAGGGGGATGGGTTCTCCGGCCAGGGCGTTGAGGATCACCACCGGGATGAGTTTCTCGGGGAATTGCCAGGGGCCGTAGTTGTTGCTGCAGTTGGTGAGCACCACCGGCAGGCCATAGGTGTGGTGCCAGGCGTTCACCAGGTGGTCGCTGGCGGCTTTGCTGGCGGAATAGGGACTGCGGGGGTCGTAGGGCGTCCGCTCCGTGAAGCGTCCCTCCGGTCCGAGGGAACCAAACACCTCGTCGGTGCTCACGTGGTGGAAGCGAAACCGCTCCTTGCGGTCCCCTTCCAGCTCCTGCCAGTGGCCGCGCACGGCCTCCAGGAGGGAGAAGGTGCCCTGCACATTGCTGGCGATGAAGGCCTCGGGCCCCTCAATGGAGCGGTCGACATGGCTTTCGGCC
>JBKCVY010000310.1:0-13420 GCA_046317475.1 Cyanobacteriota bacterium
AGCCGCAACCGTTTTGCGGTGGCGGAATTCGCCAACCTGGCCGAGCGGTTGCGGGACCAACTCCAGCCGTTGCCCGTTGCCCATGGCTATCTGGAATTTGCCCGTCCCATCCTGCGGGATGGGTTGGATCTGCTCCGGTCCCAAGGGGTCCAACACATCTTGGCCTTGCCCGCCATGCTGTTCGCCGCCGGCCACGCCAAAAACGACATTCCCTCGGTTCTCAATACGTTTGCCAGCGAAACGGGCCTGAAGGTGGAGTACGGGCGGGAGCTGGGGGTGGACCTCAGCATGATCCAGGCCGCCGGAGCCCGCATCCAAGCCTGCCTGGACGAGGGCAACGCCAGGGACCGGGCGGCGGGCAAGGAGCCCCCCCCCCTCCATGACACGCTGCTGGTGGTGGTGGGCCGGGGGTCCTCCGATCCGGATGCCAACTCCAACGTGGCCAAGGTGACCCGCATGCTCGTCGAGGGGTTTGGCTTTGGCTGGGGGGAGACCCTCTATTCCGGCGTCACCTTTCCGCTGGTGGAGCCGGGCTTGCGGCAGGTGATGAAGCTTGGCTTTCGGCGCGTTGTGGTGTTCCCCTACTTCCTGTTTTCCGGTGTGCTGGTGAGCCGCATTGCCCAGCACAGCGCCCTGGTGGGCGCTGAACACCCGCAGGTGGACCTGCTGCAAGCCACCTATCTGGGGGACCATCCCCTGGTGCTGCGCACCTTTCGCGAGCGCCTGATGGAGGTGCTCGAAGGCACCAGTGCCATGAACTGCTCCCTCTGCAAATACCGAGCGCAAGTGCTTGGCTTTGAACAGGAGGTGGGCCTGCCGCAACACAGCCATCACCACCATGTGGAGGGCGCCATGGAGGGCTGTGACCTCTGTGAGCGGGAATGCACCGGGGCCTGCCAACCCGATGGCCAACCCGTTCCCCACGATCACCACAGCGCCCACCATCACCCGACCTACCCCCATGCCCACCACCCCCTGGGGCCCGTCACACTTCGACAAAGTGGAGGGGTCTCAGCCGGGATTCGACGGCCGGAAAAGGAGAGTTAAAACATTTCTATGGATGGCTGTTTTCCCCAAGCCCTCCCCGTTTCCCCCACCCCCAACGCAGGTTTTCCCCATCGCATGCCCCCCCGCCTGGCCCCACGCCGGGGGACTGGGGAAACGGGGCCCCATCCCGTTGTCCCCTTGACAAGCCCCGCGGGAGGGAACAACCCGTCGTGGACGGCGCAACACTTCCCGCAAAAACCCTGTCACCACAAGGGGTCTTGAAACGCAAGCCCCCTCGCCCCGGCCCAGGGCCCTCCTTTGACGAAAGCAAGTGGGATGTGGCGTACTGGCGGGAGTGCAGGGGAGCCTGATGCAGGATTCAGAAACGGCGATGAACCCAACCCAGGGCAGAAGGGAGGGTATGGACAGCCCGAAGGTGAGCCTGGAGGCGGAGGTGCCTGAGGCCCTCTTTGAGGGCATGCGCGAGTTCATCCGCCAGCATCCCCACTGGGATCAATACAGCGTCATCACCTCCGCCTTGGCGGGTTTTCTGTTTCAGAACGGTTCATCGGACAGCAGTGTGAAAGATCACTACCTGGCTGGCCTGTTCTCCAATCCGCATTGAGCGGGCCAAAAACGGCATCGATGCCAACACAAAAAAGCGGAGGGGCCAACCTCCGCTTGCGTTTTCTCCCTTGCCCGACCCATTGGTTAGGTCGCCTTTGAATTATTCCCAATCCGTGTGGAGGCTTCTGTGGTGATCGACACCGCAATCCGCCCGTGGTGAGCGGTTCCTCACCGTTCCGCCCCCCCTATCCCGTGTCGCCCCTTCGCCGCAGGGCGCCTTCACAGGCCCGCCAGGTGAGGGCCATCAGCGTCAACGTGGGGCTCTGCCAACCCGCGCTGGGCCAGCAGGCCCCATCCGTCACCAGCACATTGGGCGCACGCCAACAGGCATTCCAAGGATCCACCACCCCATCGGTCTCCCTGTGGGCCATGCGGGCTCCCCCCACCTCGTGGATGTAGTAGCCAGGGGGGGCTGACGCATCGCCCAAGGCGGGGCTGGCCTTGATCCATGGTTCCAACAGGGGCAGGATCACCAACTCCTCCAAGGGACGAATCTCCCCACCAGCGGCGCCCACGACCGCCTCCATTCGGGCCTCCATGTGGGCCACCATCGCCTTCTCGTTGGCCCCCCAGCGGCAAACGATGGAGGGCACGGGCAACCCGAGGGCATCCCGCCGCTCACCGCAGAGCGTGACCCGATTGTCCGGGGAGGGGAGCACCTCCCCGTGGCCAATCAAAAACCCCAAGGCCTCCCCTGGACGGCGCTTAAAGAAGGCGGGGGGGTCAAAACGCTGCACGGCGGCCCAGAGGCCGTAGCCTCGCGAGAACTCAGGGGCGGATTGTTCACCGAAGAGGGTGTTGGGAAGGAAGCAACTCCCCGCCCCGGAGAGTTCCGCCATCGCCCCGGGGGAACCCTCCACTGGCAGGCTGAAAAAGCGGCTGGTGGAGATGTGGTCCATCAGATGGCGACCCAAGCTGTCGGAAGGATCGAGGAACTTCGGCCCATCCAACCCTGCTTGGGAGCGCAGAAGAATGCGCAGGGTTTCAATCGTGGAGGCACACAACACCACCAGATCCGCCCCCACGCGCTCGAGCTGTCCGGTTTCGCCGTTCACCACCACCACCCCTTCGGCCCGCTCACCCGTGGCCCCCATCCAGAGATGGCTCACGGCGGCCTGGGGGCGCACACGCACCCGCCCGGTGGCGAGGGCCCGGGCCAGGGTCGAGCCCTGGGCGCTGGATGGCGGCCAGGTCGGTCCCGCCGCCGCGGCAGGCTTGGCAAATCCCCTGGAGGGAATGAAGGGGAGATCCAACTCACGGGCCACGGCATCCCGCAAGAGGCGTTCCCCGGGCGTGAGGGGCAAGGGTGGAAGCGTCTCCCCGTCGGGCAACTGGGGCAGGCCATCGCACTGGCCGTGCACCCCAAGCAACCGTTCCAGCCGGGCGTAGTACGGGTCGAGATCGGCATGGCCGATGGGCCAGCTGGGGCTCCTGCCGTCCCACTCCCCCGCCTTGAACTCGTAATCCGACAGCCGCAGGGTGATGCCTCCCCAGGTGAGCGACTTCCCCCCCACCTGTCGACCGCGGGTCCACAGGAAGGGGGCATCGTCGGCGGTGTGATAAGGGTGCTGCCGTTCGTCGATGTAGAGCTCTGGATTGTTTTTCCAATATCCAGGGTGGTTGGCTTGCCGTCGGTGCCGGCCACTGGAGAGGAAAGCCAGGCGGCGCAAACTGTTCCAGGGTTCGCCGGGGAAGACCCTGGCCAGCGCCAGGTCTGGCCCCGCCTCCAGCACAAGCACCCGCAGGCCGGCCTCCGCCAGCACCATCGCGGCCACTCCCCCACTGGCGCCCGCCCCCACCACGATGGCATCCACGGGATCCGCGGAAGGTTGGGGCCACGTTTGCAGAGCCATGGATGCACCCGATGGGAACGGATCAGAGGAGGCTGCCATGGCTTCACCCCACCCAGGCAAGACTTGCCAGACCGCAAGGACTTAACCTAAACTAGTTGAGTTATTTTTCCAGACATGACAGGTCCAATAATTCATCGGGATTGACACCTTCCACCCCGATCCCTTCTCCTGTAATGCTAACCAATCAGCATGGTTTGATGGTGGGAAGCTTTGCGGCTACCCCGCCTCGCCATTCAACACCCATCCCCACCATCGCCTGTCCTTGAGGATCCACCCCACCACCTCCGGGACGGCACACCTTCGGCCCCTAAGCCACACCCTCCCACCCCCCTGCAATTTGTCATCGCAGAAATGATTCGTTTATGGTTTGAGGATTTTTGGGCAGACTTTGATCCCAAAAACAACTTTTTTACCCATACATTCGATGTTTGCGGGATCAAGTACAAACTGACCAAACTCTGGCCCGAAGTACTGATTTACTCCGTATTTGGAGACCGTCACAAGAAGTTCAAGTGCCGCAAACTTTTTTATACAGGTGAAAATGTCAAGCCCGATTTCAATGCTTGTGATTTCGCCATCAGTTTTGACACGACTTCTGATCCCCGCAATCTGCGGCTGCCTGTTTATATCTATCATGCCTGGTACCAATCCCGAGGCCTGGGCCTGGCCGAGGGAACGGAATCCATGCTGCAAATTCTCTTGAACCGCGTCAACGAAAATGCCTATCCTGAACCTAGGGAACGCTTTTGCAGCTTTATTTTTGGCAACGGCAAACCCCAAAGACGCAATCAGTTTTTTCAAGCTCTCAGCGCTCACAAAGCCGTGGACTCCGCTGGAAAGTGGATGAACAATACAGGCTATAAAGTGGACAATAAAATTAAGTTTTTACACAATTACAAATTCAACATTGCCTTTGAGAATGAAAGTTCCCACGGCTATACCACCGAAAAAATCCTGGATCCCCTCCTGGCGGGTGCCATTCCCATCTACTGGGGCAATCCAGATGTCGCAAAAGATTTCTCGCCAGACTCCTATATTAATGCAATGGATTTTGAGTCAGACGAGGAATTGATCGAAACCATCCTTACCATTGACAAGGATGACGAGTTATTTCGTCGGTACCAACGCGCCGCCTGTTTCACGAACAACGAACCTACCCCCTATTGGGACATGGGTCGTCTCGACAGATTCTATCGCCAGGCGTTTGGCCTGAGCGCCGCTTGAAGGGGCTGGACCTGGAGCAGATCAGGCTATCCAGTCCAGCACAGGCCAGGCACGAGACCCTCTCTGCTTATAGGAAGCCCCACCATGGGGGATGGGGGGGGTTCGCCGCCATGGGGTTCGCCATCATGCAAACAATTTCAATAAAAAATCCACCTGTTGGTGGACTTTTAGATCTGACCGAGACATAAGGAAAGCCTCGGTCAGGAAGGATGTGGTGGCGGGGGCGAGATTTGAACTCGCGACCTTCGGGTTATGAGCCCGACGAGCTACCAGACTGCTCTACCCCGCGTCATGTGTTTATCCTACCAGGCCATGGGGCCCCGCCGGGTTCGACACGCTTCAGCCGCGCAGATCACCGCTCACCTCCAAACGCAGGTGGGGCGCCAGCACCAGAAAGCGTTCGCTGAGATCGTCAAAACTCATCGGCGTCAGCCACTCCAATTGCTTGAGCACATGCAGCGCCACGGCCTGCTTGGCACGGGAGTGGCCATCCTCCACTTTGATCGCCACTCCCAGGCCTTCACCCACCCGACTCAGGCACTGAATTCCCTCCGCCCCCCCCTTGCTCACCACCTGTCCGTGGGAGGCGCGCATCAACTCCGTATCAAACCGCCCCTCACCGGCCACCAATTCCGGATGGGCCAACATGGCGCGGCAGAGCCGTTCCAAGTCCGGTTGGGTGCCCGCTCCGAGGTGGGCAAAAAGCAGCGCCATCTGGGCCAACTGCAACTGCACCGTGGGGGCCCCGCAATCATCTCGGGCCGCTACCACCTCCGCGGCGGGAAGGGCCAACAGTTCCCCCACCCGTTTGAGCACCTCCTGCTGGAGGGGATGATCCACCTGGAGATAGCTCTCCAAGGGCCAATGCAGCAGCCGACAGGTGGAGAGGAAGGCCGCATGCTTTCCGGAGCAGTTGTGGCGCAGCGGACTTTGCCCCTCCCCAGGGGGGGGGCAGCGCAGCTGGTCCACCTCCACCTGGGCCCCCCACAACAGACGAAAGGCCTCCCTGGCATGGAGCGTGGTGCCCGCATGGGACGCGCAGGCGATGGCCAAACCCCGATCCCCGGCTCCGTAGCGCTCGGCCGCACCACTGCTGACATACACCGTGGCCTGAAAAGGCTTCAAGGCGGAACGCAAAAAGCCGAGCAGCTGGGGATCCCCCGCCCGCATCAGCACCCGCCCCCGTTGGTCGCACACCACCGCGTGAACCCGATGGCTGGATTCCAAGATGCCATCGCGCATCAGATTGACCCGCAGAGGCTGGACCAAAGACCGGTTGGCCCCGGAAAAGCTGGTAGTCAGAGACATGTTGGCAACAGACAGATCTGGCGGACGCCGCTGGGCGTGGTGTCAAAGAGCCTGACAGAGCCCCGTTCCCAGCCCCATCACCAGCAACATCCAGAGCATGGCCCTGCGCAAGCGGGTCAGCACGGGCCCAACCT
This sequence comes from Cyanobacteriota bacterium, assembly GCA_046317475.1. GTDB lineage: Bacteria > Cyanobacteriota > Cyanobacteriia > PCC-6307 > Cyanobiaceae > Cyanobium. The sequence goes on from JBKCVY010000310.1 coordinate 6,134, forward strand.
GGTGGCGGGCCACGAGGAGATCCCTTTGGCGCCAGGCCAGCGGCTTCTCCCACACTTGGCCGTCATACCAGCCCGATTCCTCGTATTCCACCCGCTCCGCGCACAGGCGTCGGTACAGGTGGCCCCAGCCGAGCCACTGGCGCAGCAGCAGCGACACGGGAAAGAGCAGGCTGAGGGTGAGGGCCGCCGCCGCCAAGGGCAGGGGATGGTTTCTCAGGCTCCAACTGCCACTGGCCACAATCCAGCCCAGCGGCAACGCCGCCATCCAGCCCACCGCCAGCGCCCGCAGCAGAGACGCCGTGCCCTTGGCGGGCCAGCTGAAGAACCAGGAATGCTCCAATTGCTTGTACTCCTCGAGCGGCAACTGTTCGGGAGCAACGGGACAGGGCTGGGAGGATTCAGCGGGATCGGCTCCTGGGTTGGCGGACGGAGAGGGGGGCTCGTTCACACCGGACACTCAAGCTGTGGGGAGGGTGGACACAACGGGAGAGGGGGACGTCGGAGCGACGAAGCGGTGCTGCTCACCATGGCCCCAAAACGACTCCAGATCATAAAAGTGTCGTTCCTGCGGAGTGAGCACATGCACAATGAGTTCGCCGTAATCCAACAACACCCAGCGTCCCTCCCGTTGCCCCTCCTGTCGCAGGGGTAGGCGGTGGGCCTGCTCCGCCAGGCGATCCTCAACGGAGCGGGCGATGGCCCTCACCTGCACGTCCGAGAGCCCGGTGCAGATGACAAACCAGTCGGCCAGGGAAGAAATGTCTTCGACCCGAATCAGGCGAATGTCCACGGCCTTGCGGTCGTCACAGGCCTCGGCGGCCAGTCGGGCCAGGACCTCGCTGCCAGCGTCAGCCATAAACGTTCTCACTGCTGATGGATTGGCGGGATCCCTGTTGCTGGGCCATTTCCGCCCTGGCCTTGCCCGCGCTCTTGCGCAGGGCCTCCAGCCGGTCTTCGTAGAAGGCCCGTTTACGCTTTTTGCGGCTCTGCTCCACCAACTCCTTGAGGGCGCCCCCCAGGCTTTTGTAGGCATTGGGGAGGGTGTAGCCGAAGCGGCAGGCCAACTCAATGGCCCGCTCATCGGCTTGGACGGCATCCTGTAGGCGCTTTTCTGAGTTGTTTTTCAGATACAGGCGATAGCCAGCAAACCCGGACAATCCCATGGCCACCAACAACAGAAGGCCGTCCTGCACCCACAGCTCACCAATGGCTCCACCCAGGCCAATGGCCAGGGCCGCCATTTCCCAGCCATCGCGGGGGATGGAATCGTTCTGGATGCGGCCCACCTCATGCCAAAAGAGCAAGTTGCGGTGATCGAGGGCCAACTGGTCCCACTTTTCCAGATCCACCTGGATCTCCACCTCATCCCGGCCGATCTCCTCCAGGGTGATCAGGGGGGGATCGACGGACGCGGACGCCTCAACGAACACCCAGCTCTGCATTTCCGGTGGAAGCAGCCCTTTGAGGCGCTGGAGTTCGCTCATCGACGGTGGGGTGACGATCGGGGATTGCCCCTCAGATTAGCGATCCTGCCAGGCGGCAGCGGCTCAAGGGGAGTGGATGGCCGCACGCGTGAGAGGCTGGAGCTGTTTTGCCCTTGCCTGACCCATGCCCCGCCGCACGGATCTGCGTCGCATCCTGCTGCTGGGCTCGGGGCCGATCGTCATCGGACAGGCCTGCGAGTTCGATTACTCGGGCACCCAAGCCTGCAAAGCCCTCCGCGCCGAGGGGTTTGAGGTGGTACTGGTGAACTCCAATCCCGCCTCGATCATGACGGACCCCGATCTGGCAGATCGCACCTACATCGAGCCCCTCACCCCCGAGGTGGTGGCGCGGGTGATCGAACGGGAACGGCCCCAGGCCCTCCTCCCCACCATGGGGGGGCAGACCGCCCTGAATTTGGCCGTGGCCCTGGCGGAGAACGGCACCCTGGAGCGCTTTGGCGTTGAGCTGATCGGCGCCAATCTGGACGCGATCCGCAAAGCGGAGGACCGCCTGCTGTTCAAGGAGGCGATGGAACGCATCGGCGTCTCGGTCTGCCCCTCGGGAATCGCCAACAGCCTGGAGGAAGCGGAGGTGGTGGGCGAGACGATCGGCACCTACCCCCGGGTGATCCGGCCCGCCTTCACGCTGGGCGGATCGGGCGGGGGAATGGCCTACAACCCGGAAGAATTTCGAGCGATTTGCAAAAGCGGACTGGAGGCATCTCCAGTTTCGCAAATTTTGATTGAACAATCGCTACTTGGTTGGAAAGAATATGAATTGGAAGTCATGCGCGACCATGCAGACAATGTTGTAATTGTTTGTTCGATCGAGAATCTTGATCCGATGGGTGTCCATACCGGCGATTCCATCACGGTGGCTCCAGCCCAAACCCTCACCGACCGCGAATACCAACGCCTGCGTGATCAAGCCATTGCCATCATTCGTGAAATCGGCGTGGATACGGGTGGCAGCAACATCCAATTTGCCATCAACCCAGAGGATGGAGAGGTGGTGGTGATTGAAATGAATCCAAGGGTTTCTCGCTCCTCGGCCCTGGCGAGCAAAGCCACGGGATTTCCCATTGCCAAGATTGCGGCGCGGTTGGCCGTGGGCTACACCCTTGATGAAATCATCAACGACATCACCGGCGCAACACCCGCCTGTTTTGAGCCGACCATCGACTATGTGGTCACCAAAATTCCGCGATTTGCGTTTGAAAAATTCCGCGGCAGCCCCCCGGTCCTCACCACCTCTATGAAATCGGTGGGGGAGGCCATGGCCATCGGACGAAGCTTTGAGGAGTCGTTTCAGAAAGCCCTGCGCTCCTTAGAAACGGGGCTGGCGGGTTGGGGCTGCGACAGGCCCGATCCGGTCCCGTCAGCTGGAGACCTTGACCGGCTCCTGCGGGTTCCCTCCCCTGAGCGCATCTTGGCGGTGCGCTGGGCCATGGCGGCCGGACGGGAGGACGGGGACATCCATGGGCTGAGTGGCATCGATCCCTGGTTCCTGGCCAAGCTGCGGGGACTTCTGGAGACGGAGGAGCGGCTGCTGCGGGGCCGCGCCCTGGACGAGCTGGGCTCCACCGCCCTGCTTGAGCTCAAACAGCTGGGATACTCCGACCGGCAATTGGCTTGGGCCACCGGCAGCGATGAACTCTCGGTGCGACGCCATCGTCAACGCCTGGGGGTGAACGCCGTCTTCAAAACGGTGGACACCTGCGCGGCGGAATTCGCCTCCAGCACGCCGTATCACTACTCCACCTATGAACGGCCCCTGTGGCGTCTCCAAGAGGACGGCACCTTGGTCAGCCAACCGGCGGCCAGCGAGGTGCGTCCGGAAGAACGGCGCAAAGTGATGATCCTCGGCGGCGGACCCAACCGGATCGGCCAGGGCATTGAATTTGATTACTGCTGCTGCCACGCTTCCTTTGCCCTGCGGGATTCCGGTTTCGCCACGGTGATGGTGAACAGCAATCCGGAAACCGTCTCCACCGACTACGACACGAGCGACAGGCTCTACTTCGAACCGCTGACCCTGGAGGATGTGCTCAACGTCATCGAAGCGGAGCGGCCCGAAGGGTTAATCGTGCAATTCGGCGGCCAAACCCCCCTCAAGCTGGCCATTCCCCTCATGCGCTGGCTCGCCAGTCCCGAAGGGGAGAGGTGCGGCAGTCGCCTCTGGGGGACATCCCCCGCCTCCATTGACCGGGCGGAAGACCGGGAGCAATTTCAAGAGATCCTGCAGCGGTTGGAGATCCGCCAGCCCCGCAATGGCCTGGCCCGCAGCGAAGCCGAGGCGCGCGCGGTGGCGGAGCGGGTGGGGTACCCCGTTGTGGTGCGACCCAGCTATGTGCTGGGGGGCCGGGCCATGGAAGTGGTCTACGACGAGACGGAACTCAACCGTTACATGACGGAAGCGGTGTCCGTGGAACCGGATCATCCCGTTCTGATCGACCAGTTCCTCGAAAATGCCATTGAGGTGGATGTGGACGCCCTGTGCGACCACACCAACACGGTGGTGATCGGCGGATTGATGGAACACATCGAGCCGGCGGGGGTGCACTCCGGCGATTCGGCCTGCAGCCTGCCCGCGGTGAGCCTCTCCCCGGATTGCCTGGCCATCATTCGTGAATGGACGGGCGACTTGGCCCGTGCCCTGGAGGTGCGCGGCCTGATCAACCTGCAATTTGCCATCCAAAACGGGCTGGTGTACATCCTGGAGGCCAATCCCCGCGCCTCCCGCACGGTGCCGTTCGTGGCCAAGGCCACGGGGGTGCCCCTGGCCAAACTCGCCAGCCAAGTCATGGCCGGCGCCACGCTGGCCGACCTGGGACTGCGGGAGGAACCCGTCCCCCCCCGGCAGAGCGTGAAGGAGGCCGTGCTCCCGTTCCATCGCTTCCCCGGTTCCGACACCCTGCTGGGTCCGGAGATGCGCTCCACGGGGGAGGTGATGGGCATCGCCAACGGTTTCGGCTTGGCATACGCCAAGGCCGAACTGGCGGCGGGGGAAGCCCTGCCGACCGCGGGCACCGTGTTTGTCTCCACCCATGACCGGGACAAGCCAACGCTGGTGCCGGTGGCCAAGGAACTGGCCGCCAAAGGGTTCGCGTTGGTGGCCACCGCCGGCACCGCCGCCGCCCTACGGGCGGAGGGCTTGGTGGTGGAAACGGTCCTGAAAGTGCATGAGGGCCGGCCCAACATCGAAGACGCGATCCGCTCCGGCCAGATCCAGCTGGTGATCAACACCCCCGTGGGCCGGCAGGCGGCCCATGACGACCGGGATCTGCGGCGAGCCGCCCTGGATTACGACGTGCCCACGGTGACCACCCTGGCCGGAGCCCGCGCCGCCGTAGAAGGCATTGCCGCCTTGCAGGAGCACCGCACCATGGACGTCACCGCCCTGCAGGACATCCATCCGCCCTGGCGAACCCCCGTCTGATTGGGGGCCAGGACATCAGGGGCTGAGCGATGGGGCGACAGCGACGCTGACAAGGGGCCAGCGCCCTTTGGGAGCAGGTCTGGCCACGAGACGGTCCCGCAACTGCCACCGCCAAAACGGGGGCCAGGCGGAAATCGATACACTTAGTTAAGGAAGTTTAAGACATAATTCTGACACTTGCACGTAACCCCAGATGCTGTCAAGAGCGCATTTCGCCTCTTGTTGGCAACAAGAATTTTTCTCCTTTTTGCTTGACATGACAACGGGCACTCCGGGCAACGATTTGCTGTTCAGCACCAATGTTTCCTTTGAAACCATTGATGGGCTGGCGGGCATCGACACCGTTTCCTATCAGCTGGCCACCTCACAGGTGACCGTTTTATTATCTCTTTTGGGAACAGCCCAGGATACGGGGGGTTCGGGATTTGACAGGCTGATCAACATTGAGAACTTAACCGGCAGTAATTTCAATGATCGCCTCGGCGGCAATGCTGGCAATAACGTTCTCAATGGCGGTAGGGGCATTGACACAGCGGATTATCGCCATGCCAGTGGCGCCGTCACCCTGTCCCTTGCCATCACAAGAAGTCAAAATACAGGCAGTGCTGGCTTCGATCGATTGATCAGCATCGAAAACCTCATTGGCAGTAGCTTTTCTGATCAACTGACAGGCAACAGGTCCAATAATGTCCTGGTTGGTGATCTTGGTGATGATACATTTTTTGGCAGCTCAGGTAACGATACCTTGAGTGGTGATCTTGGCGATGATACTGCGGATTACAGCATGTTTGCCAATACGGTGACCCTGGAAGCCTTCGGCCGTGTCATTAAAGGATTCATTTTCGAACGATATACGACCCTCCCTGCCGAAGGAGATCAACAAGTTGTCTCCTTCGACGCGCAAGATCTTGACTCCGTCATTTCTGACAACTTCGTTCTTGACTCCGTCGTTTCTGACCCCGTCGTTCTTAACTCCATCGTTGTTGAATCCGACCCGCTTCTTTTCAACGAGCCAATTGAAGGCTTGGCTGATCTGACCTTCCGCGATTTTCCCCTGTCCCCAGCCTTCGGATTTGGCATCGACACCCTGGTGGGCATCGAAACCGTCATCGCCAGCTCCCTGTACGGAGACACCATTGACCTCAGCGGCGCCGGAAAACCCGCCACAGGAACGGACACCAATCTCAGCAAGGGGGTGGTGACCGTGAACGGCACCACGGCCCCCCTCCCCCTGACCATCAATGTCCGCCAATTTGAGCATGTGATCGGCAGCCCCAACCCCGACACCATCACCGGTGACGAGGCCAACAACAACCTCAGCGGCGGCGAGGGGAACGACACCTTCTTCGGCACCACGGGCAATGACACCCTGGACGGCGGCAAGGGGGAAGACGTCTCCGACTACAGCTCCTTAGGGAGGGTGGTTTCCCTTGGCGCCCTGGGCGCGCTCAACAAGGGCCGGGGCGGCATCGACACCCTGGTAGGCATCGAAACCGTGATCGCCAGCTCCCTGATCGGAGACACCATTGACCTCAGCGGCGCTGGCAGGCCCGCCACAGGCACCGACACCAATCTCACCAGAGGCGTGGTGACCGTGTATGGCACCGACGCACCCCTCCCCCTGACCGTCAATGTGCGGCAATTTGAGCATGTGATCGGCAGCCCCAACGCCGACACCATCACCGGCGACGGGGCGAACAACACCCTCAATGGCGGCGAGGGGAACGACTCGATCATTGGTGGCGACGGGGCGGACACGCTGATCGGCGGCGCCGGCGGGGATACACTGTTTGGCTCCAACGGCAACGATTGGTTTGTTTATAATTCTCTCTCCGATTCATTGCGCTCCAATTACGATTTAATCTCTGATTACTCCCTCCTTGACAAGATTGATCGTCCAGGCAGCGGAACCACCCTTAACTTCTCGATTGGCATTGCCGCCGGCCTGTCAGCCGCCCAAATTGGCGCCCTGCTGAATACCCCAGGAGTGTTCAGGGCAGGCTCTTCCCAAGCTTTTACCGCCGTTGGCTTCTCAGGCACCTTTGTTGCCTTTAACGATGGCAATGATGGCTACAATGAAGGCAGCGATAGCATCATTCAATTGACGAGTTATGTGGTCAGCAGAAGAACCCCGATTCAAATTGTTTGAACACCACGGTTCCCTCGGCCAGCCACACCATCCTTCCACCAGGCAAGGCCCTCGCGCCTTGCCTGGTGATCGCAAGTCACCGCAAAGCTTCCCGGGACTCCCCAACCCTTGCCCATGATCCAGAGGGGGGGGAATCTCGAGCCGAAGCCACCGGCCAGGGCCAAGGCTCGACTGGCCCGGACAGTGACCGTGCTCACTGACGCCGATCCCCATGA
>JBKCVY010000311.1:0-16547 GCA_046317475.1 Cyanobacteriota bacterium
GGCCCATTGGCCACCTCCTGGCACATCAACAAATTCCTCAACCCCATCGTGGATGGCACCGTGTTGCCGGTGCTGCACCTCAATGGCTACAAGATCGCCAACCCCACCCTGCTGGCGCGCATTCCCCACGACGAGCTGGCCCAATTGCTGCGCGGCTACGGCTGGGAGCCGATCTTCGTGGAGGGCAGTGATCCGATGCCGATGCATCGGGCCATGGCCTCCGCCATGGATACCGCCATCGCCCGCATTCTTGCCATCCGCCACCATGCCCGCGCCAGTGGCCAGGCGGAGCGGCCCCATTGGCCCATGATCGTGCTGCGTTCCCCCAAGGGATGGACCGGACCCAAGACCGTGGGCGAAAGGAAAGTGGAAAACTTCTGGCGGGCCCACCAGGTGCCCCTCACCGCGCCCAACAAGGATCCGGAACAATTGCGCCTGCTGGAGGACTGGCTGAAGAGCTATCGCCCCTGGGAGCTCTTTGACGACGACGGTGCGCCGCGCCCCGAGCTGCGGCCGCTTTCCCCCGAGGGCGGGCGACGGATGGGCTCCAATCCCCACGCTAATGGCGGTGTGCTGCGGCGTCCCCTGCAGCTGCCCCCCGACCTCGAGGCCTACGCCGTCCCCGTGGAGCGACCGGGCGAGACGGAAGAGGAGAACACCTTTCCCCTCGGCCTGCTCCTGCGCGACACGATCGCCCGCAATCCCCACTCCCTGCGCGTGTTCGGCCCGGACGAAACGGCGTCCAACCGGCTGCAGGCCATCTTCGACCAAACCAAAAAACTCTGGATGGAGGAGTTTTTGCCAGAAGATCTCGACGGCAGTCACCTTGGCCGGGACGGACGTGTTGTGGAGATGCTCAGCGAGCACACCCTGGTGGGCATGATGGAGGGTTACCTGCTCACGGGGCGCTATGGCTTCTTCCATACCTATGAGGCCTTTGCCCATGTGATCGCCTCGATGTTCAACCAGCACGCCAAATGGCTGGAGGCCTGCATTCACCACGCCCCCTGGCGGGCACCAATTGGACCGTGGAACTGCCTGATCAGCTCCACCGTTTGGCGACAGGATCACAACGGCTTCACCCATCAAGATCCGGGCTTCATTGATTTGGCTGGCAATAAGAGTGGCGAGGTGGTGCGTGTCTATCTGCCACCGGATGCCAACACCCTGTTGGCGGTGGCGGAGGAAGCACTGCTTGAGACAAATGTCTGCAACATTATCGTTTCTGATAAGCAAAAACACCTGCAATACCTTAACTTGGACGAGGCGCGCCGCCATGTGGAAAAAGGCATTGGCCTTTGGGCTTGGGCCAGCAATGATGACCAGGGCACCCAGATGGATGAACCGGATGTGGTGATGGCCTGCGCGGGCGACATCCCCACCAAAGAAACCCTGGCGGCGGTGGAAATCCTGCGCCATTCCATCCCCACCCTCAAAATCCGCGTGCTGAATGTGGTGAAGCTCTTTGCCCTCACCCGTCCCTCCGACCACCCCCATGGGCTGACCGACAGCGATTTCGACAGCCTGTTCACCACGGATCGGCCGGTGATTTTCAATTTTCATGGCTATCCCTGGTTGATCCATCGCCTCACCTATCACCGCGTCAATCACGCCAATATCCACGTGCGGGGCTACAAGGAGAAGGGCAACATCAACACGCCGTTGGAGTTGGCGATGAACAACCAGATTGATCGCTTCAATCTGGTCATTGATGTCATCGATCGCGTACCCAGCCTGGGCTATCGCGCCGCCCATCTCAAGGAACGCATGAAGGAGGCCATCCTCAGCAACCGGGCCCACGCCCATCAATTCGGCATGGACGCGCCGGAGATCACCAACTGGCGCTGGACACCCCCACCAACCCAGCCGTGACCTCGCCCCCTTGACCGCCATGTCGGCTGCCCTCGACGCCACCACCCCGTGTCTTCTGGTGCTCAACGCGGGCAGCTCCAGCCTCAAGGCCCAGCTCTTTGATGGCCGCAACCAACGGCTCTGGAAGGGGCAGACCGATTGGCGGCCCAACGACCCGTCGTCTGGAGGGGCCGCCGCCGTCGCGGCGGCCACACTGCGCACCTGGCTGCTGCCAGCACTCGCTCCCTGGTCTGGGCGCCTGGCCCTGGTGGGCCATCGGGTGGTGCATGGCGGCACCACCTTCACCGCCCCCACGCGACTCACCGCTGCGGTGCGGCGGCAATTGGCGACCCTGGTGCCCCTGGCGCCCCTGCACAACGGTCCCGCCCTGGCGGTGATGGAGGCCCTCACCCACTGGTGGCCGGCATTGGACCAGTGGGCTTGTTTCGACACCGCCTTCCACCACACCTTGCCCCCCGAAGCTCGCACCTATGCCCTGCCCGCCGCGTGGCGGGCGCTGGGCCTGCGTCGTTTCGGCTTCCATGGCCTCAGCCACCAGCACGTCAGCGACGTGCTGGCCGTACCGCGGCTGATCAGTTGCCATCTTGGGGCGGGCTGCTCGCTCTGCGCGATCCGTGAGGGCCGCAGTGTGGCCACCACCATGGGATTCACCCCCCTGGAGGGTTTGGTGATGGCCAGCCGCAGCGGTTCGGTGGATCCGGGCGTGCTGCTGCACCTGCTGCGCCAGGGCGTGGAGCCCGGGGAGCTGGATGAGGCGCTGAATCAACGCAGTGGCCTGCTGGGCCTTTCCGATGGGCTGAGCGGCAGCATGAAGGAGTTGCGCCAAGCCGCCGCGGCGGGCCACGGCGCCGCCGCCCTGGCGATCGCCGTGTTTCGCCAGCGCCTGCTGGAGGGCATTGGCGCCATGGCGGCTTGTTTGGGAGGGGTCGACGGGATTGCCCTCACGGGTGGCATCGGCGAACACGACCAGGCCCTGAGGGAGGAGCTGGCGGCGGCCCTGGGGTGGCTGGGTCCCGTTCAGCTTCGGGTGGTGCCCGCCGATGAGGAGGGGCTGATCGCCCGCGAGTGCCGGGCGGCGGCCAACGCCATGGCCTCAACCGACGGGGGAAAGCAGCCGCGGGACGGAGAGCGCTGAACGGCCGCGCCCTGGCGCCGCCGGTCCGTGCCTTGGCGCCGAGTCCCTTGCCTTCGATGTCGCCTTGGATGGATCAGCTGGGCAGGGTGGACCAGTGCAGCGCCATGGGCACCGATCCCTCCAGGCTGCGCTTCACCGGACAGCCCTCCCCCGCCTCTCGCAGCACCGCGACAGCCTCCCTGGAGAGGGCCGCCGGCAGGGAGATCCACACCTCCAATAGGGCGATCTTGCGCACGCCGCTGGCCGCCATCGTCTTCTCCACCCGCGCGCTGGCGCCCTCCAGGCTCCAGCCCTGGCGCCGCGCCACGATGCCCATCACCGTGAGGATGCAGGTGGCCAGGGCCGTGGCAACCAGATCGGTGGGGGAAAAGCGCTCCCCTTTGCCCTGGTTGTCGGTGGGGGCATCGGTTTCCAGGAGGCTGGCGGAGCCCCCATGGCGGGCGGTGCAACGCAGCTCGCCGTCGTAAACGCAGACCATGCTGGTCATTGACCCACCGCGGGGGGATCCCCACTCAAGCAGGACCCGGGCTTGGCCCCCTCACGCCAACAGGCCCACGCGTTGCAGTTGCTCCCGCTGTGCCCGCGCGCTCACGAAGCCGTGGGCCGCCATGGCACCGCTGATGGCCACCGGTGGCACGCCAATGCCGGGAAACACCCCCGCGCCGCAGAGCACCAGTCCCTCCACGGGCGTTTGGCCCCCGGGGAAGGGGCCCCGATCGGCGGGCCAGGCGGGGCCGTAGCTACCCTGGTGCACCCGCAAGTAGTGACGGTGGGTGAGGGGCGTTCCGTAGCGTTCGATCACCAGCCGGTCCCGCCAGTCGGGAATCAGGGGATCGAGGAGCTGGGCAAATACCCCGCACCGCTCCGCTTTCAAGGCCCTGTAGGCCGCCGTGCCGCGCCGCTGGTCGCGCCACACCTCCCAGGGTTCATTGGCGGGGGTGTAACCGTGGACGACGTGATGGCCTGGGGGAGCGAGCGACGGATCCAGCAGCGAGGGCATGGAAAGCACCGCCATGTTGCGCTCGGCGCGGATGCCCCGTGTCCAGTCCCCCACCCACACATGGTGGACCGGCAGGTGGTCGAGGCCCTCACCCCGCAAGCCGAGGTGGCAGTGCAGGAAGCTGGCGCAGGGAGGGGTGGCCCCTTGCCGGTCGCGCCACCGGGTCGGCACGGCGCCGTCGGACAACAGGGAAAGGGTGTCCCAGGGGCTGACGTTGCTGATCACGCCCCGCGTGGCGCTGAGCAGCTCGCCATTGGCCAAGCGCACGCCCCGGGCCCGTCGTTCCCGCACCAGGATCTCCGCCACGGGAGCGTTGGCGCGCACCTGTCCGCCCTGGCGTTCCACGGCCCGCACCAGGGCGGCGACCACCGCCGGACTGCCGCCGATTGGGTACTCCAGGCGGGCGTCCGGGGTGAACCACTCCCCAAACAGGGTGGCCATGGCGGCGGCGCTGGTCTGGTCCATGGCCAGACCGGAGATGAGGAAGCAGAGCAGCTCCTCCCAGGGGAGCAAAAAAGGATCGCCCAGCTTGCGACGCGCCAGGGGGCCGAAGGCGCCACCAAGCTGGGCCAGACGGCCCGCTTGCCCCACTAGACCCATCCCGCGGCCGCCGAGCACGGCGGCGGTGCCCAGGCCAGGGCGCAGGGCCAGCAACGGCAAGGCCCGGGCGGCTTCGCAGAGGGGCCGCAGATCGGCCATGAAGTTGTGCCACTCCTCGGCGGCCGAAGGCCCCCGCAGGTCGCGCACCACCGCCAGGAAGGGCTCCAGGCCCACACCCACCCGCAGCTGCCCCTCTGGCAGCAAGAGGCCCCAATCGTCGTAGGCGGCCACGGGCACCGTTTCTCCAACGAGGCGCAACACCTGGGCTAGGGGATTGGCCGTGGGCCATGTTCCCAGCCCGCTCCAGAGGGATGGACCCGATTCGAAATGGAACTCCCCTTGGCGGAATCCATGGGCGGCGCCACCGGGGGTGGTATGGGCCTCCAGCACGAGCACCCGCAATCCATAAACGCCGGCGACCGCGGCCGCGCACAATCCCCCCAGGCCACTGCCCACGACGATTACATCCGCCTCCTGGGGGGGTGGCGCATCAGCCGGGGGAGGAGGCATGGGCCGTCAAGCGTCAGGGGGGAGTGGTCATGGGGCGGTGGCCGTGGTTGCCCGGTTCGGCGTCCGACCGCAGGCCCCGCCGCGCGCCGCGCAGAGCTGGTCGAGGCTGGGCCGGCCGGTGAGCGAGAGACGGGCGCGGGCCCAGAGGGTGTACGCCGCTTCCGCCAGGGGCCCCAACAGGGGCCATCCCGTGGGGGCGTAGAGCCACCCCAGGCCCAGGAGGGCGTAGGCCCGGCGGAACACGGCCAGGTTCCGCAGGATGGCACCGGTTCCATCAATCGCGTGGATGCGGTCCATGGCGTCCTGATACGTCACGCCCTGGTGGTTGGAGGGGTCGTAGTCCGACGCGTCAACGTCGACAAAGGCCAGGCGGGGCTTCAGTGGATGGAGCCGTTGATCCCGTTTGCGCAAGAACCGCACCTCCCGCCTGCAGAGCGGGCAACCGCCGTCGTAAAGAATGGTGAGATCCGCCATGGGTGCAGGTTAGGGACTTCACGGTCCGGGTGCTGCCCTTCGTGCTGGCGGCCAGCTGGGTCCACCGCCCACCCAGGCTCCGGCAGGGGTTGTGCCCAACCGGCGGAGCCTTGGGGCCCGCGGTTGGGACTGCCGTGGAGGGTTAAGGCGGCGGTTGCGCGGCGTTGCTGCCGGGGGCCAGGCCCGCCAACGGGCCCGCTTGGAACAGCTCCAGTTCGGGCATGGACTCCTCCAATTCCGCCTGGCTTTGTCGCGGCAGGCTGAGCATGCCGTCATCGTTGAAAAAGGCCATGCCGCCCGCCTCTTCCCCCAGGTTGACCGGGAGCGTCGCCAGCACCAGGAGGCCCAACACGCCGGAGAGGAGGACCCGAAACCAGCCTGCCCAATTCCCCACCTGCCCATTGGTCAGCCACGGAGAACTTTAGGCGGCCCGACGCTCCGCTCCCGCGGGCGGAGCAGGTGATGCACGGCATGGGTCGCCACGCCAAAAAGCCCTGAGGCCAAGGGATCCTGCTGATTCCAAGGAATGGGGGGGTCCGTGGGCCCCAGGCCCGCCAAGCGCCACTGGTGGTCTGCCTGCCCCACCAGGGGCCGCAGCAGAAAACGACCTCCATGGGCCACCACCACCAGGTGGCCCGGGCGCGGTTCGATGGCCCGGTCGATCAGCAGCAGGTCCCCCTCCCGCACCCCCCAAGCCCGCAGGTGCTGGCCCCGCACCCGCATGAAAAATGTGGTGAGCGGATTGGCCATCAGCAAGAGGTTCAGATCCACGCCGTCCGGGTTGGTGGAGCCGCGGCACGGAATCGGCTGGGCCAGGGGGAGATCGCAAAGCTCGTGGAGCACCGGCACGACACCAGCATGGAACACCTGTTCTATCGCCTGGGGCTGGACCCTGGTGGTGGACGGTCGGTGGACCGTGTGGGGGAGCCTGTCCGCCGAGGGATCCGGCGGATGGGGCCGCCGGTTGCCGTGGTGGGGGAGGACGGGTGATTGTGGATGGATTGCATTCTCTTTAGCGAAGCAATCCGGATGGGTTGCGCACGCAAAGCAGAGCATTCGGCTGGCGGTCCTCCATCTCGGGCGGCGGAGGCTGGGCTTCCCCAGCTACCCAAGGTCGCCATGCCGCTGCTGAACCCCAACCTTTCGCCTGCTGGGGGTGGCGGGTGGACGGTTCCGGCGGTGCCTTGGCACCTGCCAAGGGTGGGTCCAGGTCCACCGGCTGGGCGGATCGAAAAACATTCTGCAGATCGCCCCCAGCCCCTTCCTTACATCCAGCCTGGACCCTTAAGGTCTTGCGAACGTTTTGTCCAACGGGCCATACATCCTCCCGTGCCTTCCATGTTTGATTCCGTCGCCCCTCCCAAAAACCAAGCCTTCTCAAAGCCCCAGCTGATCACCGATCAGCTCAATAGCACCGCCCTCAAATGGGGCGATGACGGTGAACTCTCCGAGCTGGATTTGCAACGAATCCTCAAACTACTCTCTCAAGCCGATCCGGTGGCTGAAGCGCTCATCGCCCAATCATCCGATCCTTCCTTTTGAAGGTGCCGGGCCACCGCCCGTGCCATTCCATCCCGACTGGCCAATCCCAACAATTTGGCTTCGGGCAATCCACCGGCTGGCAGGCCTTGGGGAAGCAGGGCCTCCCCTTCCCCGGACACTGCGAAGACCGGCAGCTGGCGCAATCCTCCTGGCAGGAGCTGGTCCTCCAAGGCGCTGAGGGAGGCATTGCCCGGAAGCCACACCAACTCCGTGCGCAGGCAATCCCTCAAAGTGAATCGTCGCGACAATCCGGATGTTCCCTGTTCCCTCTCCCTCTGCAGTCCCCGTTGCAGGTCGGCCAGGGTGATCAAGCCGAGGGCCGTTCCTTGATCGGTTACCAGCAGGCAATGGCCATGGGCCTCGATCAACCCATCCAGGGCTTGGGCCGTGGGGGTTGAGGCGGGGAGCACCAAAGGCGCTTCCGGTTCCAGGGCGTCGAGCACCGACAAGGACGCCAGGACATGTCGCCGCTTCTCTTCCACCGCATCCCTGCCCAGGAGATCCAGGGCTTGGATCCCCTGCCAGCGCTCCACGAGCGCCGCGCTCAATCCCGCGGCCGCCATCAGCGGCAGCACGATGCGGATGTCGTGGGTGAGCTCAAAGAGGAGCAACAGCGAGGTGATCGGAGCCCGGGCGCTGCCGGCCAACACCGCCGCCATTCCCACCATGGCGTAGGCCGGGGGCTCGGCCACCGGCAGGTGCAATCCCCCCTCTCCCAGCAGCTGTCCATAGACATTGCCGAGCACAGCCCCGAGGAAAAGGGCTGGCGCAAATCCCCCGCCCACAAATCCTGAGGCGTTGCTGAGAGTTGTGGCCACCAACTTGGCGGCCATCACGCCCAGGAGCGTGAGCAGGGGGATGGCGTTGTCCTGGCCCAGCAGGCTCTCAATCGTGTCGTAACCCACCCCCAGCACTTCGGGAAAGAGCAGGGCCAGGCCTCCGACGGCCGCGCCACCGAGGGCGGTGGCCAACCCCGGCGGAAGTCGTCGCACCATGGCGGTGACACGCGGATGGCGTCCGAGGGCCATCAGCCGCACCAGGGCCAGGGAGAGCACGCTGGCCACCAACCCCAAACCCAGGTAGAGCGGCAACTCCAGGGGGGAGCGCACCTGATAGGCCGGCAACCGCAGGATGGGAGCGTCCCCCAAGACCAGCTGGGTGACCAAGGTGGAGGCCACGGCGGCCACCAGGACGGCCCGCAGGCTGGGACGATTTTGGATGGCGTTGAAGCTGCCCTCAAAGGCGAAGAACACCCCGGCGATCGGCGCTTTGAAGCCCGCCGCCAACCCCGCCGCGACGCCCGCCGCCACGAGTGCAGATTGGCCCTGGGGGGTCAGACCCGCCCGGCGGGCGATCCCCAGGCCCACCGACCCGCCACTGTCCACGCTGGGTCCCTCGGGACCGAGGGACGCGCCGCTGCCCAGGCTGAGGGAGGCGGCCACGAGACGCACCAGGGGAAGCCGGGGGGCCGCGGGGGCGGCCCCGTCCGCCATGGCCAGCAGACTGGGGATGCCCGGACCCACCGAGCCGGCCAGCCAGCGGAGGACGCCCACCGCCAATCCCCCCAGGGGGGGCCCCACCACCACCGGCCAAAGGGCCAACCAGTCCGCCAGGGTGTCGGCCTGGGGAGGATCGGGGGCCGGTGGGGTTGGCGGGACGGGTGGCGAGAGCCAGCCCAAGCCATCCAGTCCGAGCTGCACCATGGATTTCAGCGGCGTGCCCGCGTCGGGCGCCATGGGCGGCAAATCCAGTCCCCCACCATCGGCCAGACCTTGGGCCACGGGCGATCGGCCGATCACCAGCAGGCCCTCCACAAAGGGGCCGAAGAGGAAGTTGTTGATGATGGCCAACAATTCGTGGAAGCCCACGATGGCCAGGCCCGTGAGGGCCCCCACCAGGGCGGCCCACCCCACCAGTCCCCATTGGAAGGGGTGGGCGGCGCCCGCCAGCTGGGCTTCCGCCTTGGTCGGCCGCGGCTCAGCCGCCGGGACGGACGCTTGCAAAGATCTCCTCCAGGATGGCTGTGGCTCCCTGTTGGCGCAGGGTTTCGGCCAGGGCGACGCCGATTGGCTCCGGATCCGTCTGGGGGCCGCGGGCCTCATCCCGGAGGAGCCGTTGACCATCCAGGCTGGCCACCATGCCGGTGAGCACCAGGGTTTCGCCCTCCAGGCGGCTGTTCACCCCGATGGGCACCTGGCATCCTCCTTCCAGTGCCCGAAGAAAGGCCCGTTCGGCCAAACAACAGCGCGCCGTCGGCAGATGCTGGAGCACCTGGATCGTGTCCAGCACCTTCCCATCCCCCTGGCGGCACTCAATGCCCAAGGCCCCCTGTCCCACCGCATGGAGGGAGATCGCCGGATCAATGCGTTGGTGGATGCGCGCCCCCAGGCCCAGCCGGCCGAGGCCCGCCGCGGCGAGGATCAACCCATCAAATTCGCCAGCGTCCAATTTTTCCAGGCGCGTGATCACGTTGCCACGCACGTCTTTGAAGGTGAGGTGGGGGAAATGATGGCGGAGCTGGGCCAGCCGCCGCAGGGAACTGGTGCCCAAGACGCTGCCCTCGGGGAGCGTTTCCAGGGTGTGGTCGCGGTGCTGCTCGCGCACCACGAGGGCATCCGCCGGGTCTTCCCGCTCGGTGACGCATCCCAGCATCAACCCCTCCGGGAGTTGGGTGGGCAAATCCTTCAGGCTATGAACCGCGATGTCGGCCCGGTCCACCAACATTTGGGCTTCCAGTTCCTTGGTGAAGAGTCCCTTGTCGCCAATTTTGGCGAGGGCCACGTCGAGAATCTTGTCGCCCTGGGTGGCCATGGCCTCAATGCGGATCTCCAAACCGGGGTGGGCGCTGAGGAGGGCGTCGCGCACCCAGTGGGTCTGCACCATCGCCAGTTGGCTGCGGCGGGAGGCGATGCGCAGGGAAGATCCATTCATCGGCGGGTTGGTCCGGCAGGGTCGGCTGCCCATTCACAGCTTTCAAGCCTAAAGACCGGTGGCCCCGACACCGCTGGCTCCGGAAACGGGCTCATGGCCTGCGTCCCGGCCGCCAAAAGGCCAAACAGACCGTGAGCCAGGCGAGTCCCACTACCCCCCCCGCCAGAAGGTCGGACGGCCAATGGGCCCGGGCGACAAGGGTGCTCAGCCACACCAGGGTGACCCACAGCGCCGCGCCCAAGGCGAGGGGGCGACGGAGGTGGGGATAGTGCAGGGAAAGGATTGCCACCATGGCGAAATAAAAGGCAATGGATCCCGCCGCGTGGCCGCTCGGGAAGCTGCGGCCATCGACCGGCAGCAACTTGGCGTGGGGTCGGGCCCGATCGAAGAGGGGCTTCAACCACAAATCCACGATGGCCAGGATGCCGGCGGTGGCCATCACCAAGAGCTTGAGATCATTCCACCAGCGCTTCAGCACCAGAAATCCCAGGGCGACCACCACCAACACGGCGGTGAAGCCCACCCCACTGAGGCGATAGACCTGCAGCAACAGCACACCCAGCGGGCCGTCCACCCAGCGGCCCAGACCGTCAAGGCTGATCTGGTCGAAGGCTGGAGCGGTCTCGCTGGCCGTGACCAGCTTGGCCAAGGAGAGCAGCACCGCGAGGCAGCCCGCCAAGATGGGCCAATCCCGGCGGAGGAAATGGGGCCTCACAACGCTTGACCTCCGTCGTTGGGGAGGGGAAGGCGCACCCGCCACAGTTCCTGCTCGCCGATCCGCGCCAGCCGCCGCACGGCGGCGGGGGACCACTCCAGCGCCTCCAATTGCCGCCGATCCCCCAGCATCCGGGCGGACCGGCTGGAGGGGGTGAGGCCCAAGGCCTTGGGATCCTCGCGGAGGCGTTCCTGAAGTCCCTCCTTGCTGGAGATGAAGCTGGCCGTTTCCCCTCCGTAAAACAGGGTGCTGTAGCGCTTCGTGCCCACCACCCACAGGGGTTCGTCGGCCCGGGCAAGGGCGCGGGCTTGGCGGGCCAACTGACGGATGGGCCGGAGCCGCTCCCGGTCGAGGAGCGGGGCCAAGGGAGCCACCACAAGGGCAAGGATGGCAAGAAAGCCAGCCACGTTGGGCACCGCCAACCATCGGGCCGGCTTGCCGGTCCCCAGCACCCACGCCATGGCCAAGGCCGTGAGGGCGAGCAGGGCCGCCAGGAGAACGGGCAGGCCAGAACGCTCCAGGGCAACCGCGAAGCTGGGGTGGGCCGGATCGCTGGCGGCCCAACGCGGCGCCAGGGCGGCGGCCACCACCAGGGCGGCCAGCAGGATCAGTTCCACCCCACCGCCCCACCGCTGCCAGCGGCTGAGACCGCGGGGAACGGTCCCCCCCGTCCCGGGCAGGGGCCAAAGGGTGAGGCTGATCAACAGGGCGCCTGCCGGCAGAATCGGCAAGATGTAGCCGGGGAGCTTGGTGGCGGCGGCGGAGAAGAAGGCGAGCGGGATGGCCAACCAGAGCAACAGGAACGGGCCCAGCGTGGCGTCAACTGAGGCGTCCCCATCCGTGGATCGCCAGCGATCCCACCGCCAAAAGCGCAGCTGGGCGATCGCTCCCGGCAGAAAGAGCGACCAGGGAAAGAGCAGGATCAGCAGCCAGGGCAAGTAAAACCAGGGGGGTCCGGGATGGTCATAGAGCACTTGGGTGAATCGCTGCAGATTGCTGAAACCCAAAAAGCCCCCCAAGAAGGCTTCCCCGTTGGCCCGTGCGGCGGCCCCGTACCAAGGAAGGCAGACCCCCGCGAACAGGGCGCCCATGGCCAGCAACCGGATGGGCCGCAGCCATGGGCGCCATTGCCCGCTGAGGAGCAGGAACAGGCCCACCACCATCAGGGGCAGGAGGAGGCCCACGGGACCTTTGGCGAGGACCGCGATTCCGCAGAACAGGGCCAGTCCCACCCGACCGAGGGCCGCCAAGGGGGAGCGTGGTGCTTCGTGATGGGCCAGCAGAAAGGCGAGTAGGGCCAGGCTGATGGCGCTGGCAAGAAACATGTCGGTGGTAGACGTCCGTCCCCAGCCGATCCACCCCGGGGTGGTGGCCAACACGCCAGCCGCCAGGGAGGCCCGGCCGAACCTCGCGCCGGGGCTTGGCTCAGCGCGGCCCCAATGGAGCAGCAGGAGGAAGGTGGCGACCACCACAGCGCTGGCGGCCAGGGCCACCGGGAGACGGGCCGCCCATTCCGAAACCCCGAACAGACGAAAGGAGAGGGCCACCATCCAGTAACCCCACACGGGATAGTCAAAAAAACGCTCCCCGTTCCACCAGGGCGTCACCCAATTGTCGCGAAGCAGCATTTGGTGGCCCACTTCGACAAAAAGAGCCTCGGTTTTATCCATCAAGCCGAGCCTGCCGAGGCCGTTGAAGAACGCCAACCAACAGAGCAGGACCAGCCCCACGAGGCAAAGTCCAGCCCACGGTGGAGACGATCGCGGGACACGCTGTTCAGGGGCTGGGCTCAGGGGAGGGGAGGCAAAGCTTCAAAAAGATAGCTTAGGCACCTCTGCTGAACTGGGAATCAACGGTATAGCCGCGTTAAGGAGTGTTCCAGACAAATTTAGAGGAGGCCGCATATTTCCAGACAAAATCCACAGCGATGCCCGCAAACATGGCCAGTAGGGGTTGCTGTGTTGCGCGATGATAAAGGGCGGTACTGACACCCACGTTGGCCACCATGCCCATGGATGTTACGAGCAGAAAGCGCAGCAGACCCAGGAGGAGAGGAATGCCGGCCAACTGTTGCGTTCGAAAGGTGAGCACGTTGTTAATTAGAAAATTTGTCGTTGCTGCGCCAACAACAGCAAAGACTTGAGCTAGCTCAAAGCTGAATCCAAAGAGGCTGCGAGCCAGGCTATAAATCGTGAGGTGGGTGGCAATTCCCGTCATGCCAACCAGGCCAAAACTAATGGCCCGGCGGGGTACGCTTCTCAATAAAAGTGTATGGAGAATTGAAATGCCAAGATCCCAAACAACAGCCAAATTCAGTTTGGATTCACCGCTGATGCGTGGTTGAAACTGTAATGGCATTTCGTCAACATTCAGCCGTCCGCGACTGATCGCAAGCAATTCATAAAGAAACTTAAAACCATTCACATCAATTTGTCTGACGTAGGGCAACACGGGTTGGAGTTGGCAAACAAAAAAACCACTCATATAGTCCGTGAGCTGGCGATAGCGCGGCAGGCTGAACCGCGCCACCGCATTGGCCCAGGTCGAGTTGCGTTCCCGCTGTCGGCTGAGGCCCTTGATATTGGCATCCGCATGGAAGCGGCTGCCAATCAACAGGTCCGCCCCTGTCTCCCGCAGGGATTGGAGGGCCGCCAAAACCATGGCAGGTTCATGTTGACCATCACAATCCATCACGGCCACCAAATCTCCAGTGGCATCCAAAATTCCCTCCTTGATCGCACTGGAGAGGCCAGCTCTGCCAACACGACGTATCAAACGAACCTCGGGATGGAGGTGGGCCAGGGAACGGATTACATCAGCGGTACCATCTTGAGAATCATCATCAACGAAAATGATTTCAAGGCTGTATTGCTCTCTTAGAGGGAGTAATTGGTTGGCGATGGGGGTAACATTAGCGCTTTCGTTGTATGTTGGCAGTACAACGGACAGCTTGGGGGACAGGCCTGCCGACGGGCTCGAATCAGACAAATGAAGACCAGGTCCTATTTGATATATTCTTTAAGCACGCTATTGCGATTGGGGTGCCTTAACTTGCGGAGGGCTTTGGCTTCAATTTGACGGATACGCTCACGGGTGACGTCAAAGATCTGGCCAATCTCTTCCAGTGTCTTCATCCGGCCATCGTCCAAGCCATAGCGGAGTCGCAACACATCCCGTTCCCTGGGGCTCAGGGTGGCAAGTACGCCTTCTAGATCTTCCCGCAACAGATTCTTGGCTACATCCTGTTCGGGATTCTCAATATCAGCTTCAATAAAGTCCCCCAGGCGTGAATCTTCCTCTTTGCCAATTGGTGTTTCCAAGGAAATGGGAAGTTGGGCTGACTTAGCAATAAAGCGTAGCTTTTCAATGGTCATTTCCATGCTTTCAGCAATTTCCTCTTCCGTCGGTTTGCGCCCAAACTCCTGGGAGAGGGTCTTGGTGGTTTTCTTGATTCGTGAAATCGTTTCATAAAGGTGGACAGGCAGGCGAATCGTGCGGCTTTGATCGGCAATGGCCCGGGTGATGGCCTGGCGGATCCACCATGTGGCATAGGTGGAGAATTTATAACCTTTCTCATGATCGAATTTTTCAGCAGCACGAATCAGTCCCAGACTTCCTTCCTGAATCAGATCCTGGAAGGACAGGCCACGGTTCATGTACTTCTTGGCAATCGACACCACTAATCGCAAGTTGGACTGCACCATTTTTTCCTTGGCCCGTCGTCCAAGCATTAGGCGCCGCCGGAACTTGATCGTCGGCATGTCCACCAATGCCGCCCATTCTTTTGTATCGGGCTGGCGGCCGTTGTCGGATTCAAATTGGGCCGCCAATTCCTCCAGCTGAAGCAAATCAGCGATCTTCCGGGCCAGTTCAATCTCTTCGTCAGGCCTGAGCAGTCGGATGCGACCGATTTCTTGAAGATAAACACGGATTGAATCCTCCGTGTACACCCCTTTCGGGCCAATTTTAATGCTGGCCAAGGCCTTGGCCGATCGGGCGTCTTTGCCTTCAGGTTTATCATCCGCCACCAACAGGGCATCGGAATCAGCCAGCTCGGCTGCGTCCAGCAGCGCGTCGGCCGCGTCGGCGAGGGGATCCTCCGCAAGGGGATCGTCCCCAGGCGGCGGGGAGGCTTTGGCTTTGGCCTTCCCGGAACCGGAGGAGCGGCGTGGGGTCTTCGGGGCAGGCCGGGCGGGGGCCACCTCGGCGTCCCCAGCCACGGCGACGTCCAGAGGATCGAGGTTGGGGGTCTGCACGGCCTCGCCGCTGGTGATGGGGTCGAGCGTGGTGGTGTTCACGGAGGCTGGGCTCATCTGCGGTCAGGCGAGAGGAATCAGGAGAGGGGGAGGGAGATGGGTGATCGGCGACTGGGCAACACCAAACAACTCCCGTCAAGGCTGGGAGGCAGGTCGGCCCGGACAACTGGCCGTGGGTAACGGCCCTATGGAAAAGACAAGGACAATGCCGGAAGGTTGGGACAAAGGGCTGTTGGACCTGGATCGGTGAACAGCGAACAGCGCGACGGGGGTGCGGCCAGGTCAGGGGACGAGGAGCGGGGAGTTGCCATCGGAGGCGATGGCTCGGGGATGCGGGATCCCTCCCTTGTGCCAAAAACTGCCTGGTTAATCGTCAACCTCTCGGACTGGCTCTCATCATCTTAGGAATGGTATGAGACGTTTGCAAGAATCCTTGCCAACTTGTCCAGCTCCCACCGACACCGCGTCCCAGAGGGAGCCTGGAGACTCCAGCCCCTGCCCCCCTTCCCCCCCTTTCCTGGATGTCTGGGTGGAGGCGGGCAGGGAGGGGCGGGTCTTCACCTATTCCAACCCGGAGGGAATGCCACTGGCGCCGGGCGACCTGGTGGAGGTGCGGCTCCAGGGCCGACGCCACGCGGGGTTGGTCGTGGGTTGCCGGAGCGCGTGCCCCGCCTCCCTCGCTGGCAAGACCCTGCAGCCCGTGCTCGCGATCCTGGAGCGCGCGGCCGTCCACCCCCGCTGGCAGCAGCTGATCGGTGCGGTGGCTCGCCTGTGCCACGCCAGTTTTTTTCGCACCCTCCGCGGCGCCCTTCCCCCGGGGTGGCTGGGTCTGCGACGGCAGGGTGCCGGTTCCGTCCGCCAGCTGGTGGTGGTGCGGCGCACCCCGCTTCCCCCTCCACTCGATCCCCCGCTGCCCACCCGTCAACAGGCTTTGCTCTTGCACCTCGAGGCCAGGGGGGGCGAGCGTTTGCTGCGGGATTTGGTCGGGACGGATGGGTTTGGTCGGGGTGTAGTGAAGGCCCTGGAGGAGCGGGGCCTGGTCTGTCGCCAGCCGATGGCCCCATCCCCACCTTCCGCCCTCCCCTGGGAGCCTCTCCAGGTCCAACCGCCCCTTCACGCACCCAATCCGGCCCAGGCGGCGGCGGTGGCCAACCTGTTGGACGCCCCCCCTGGCGCCGAATCCCTGCTTTGGGGGGTGACCGGCTCGGGCAAGACGGAGGTGTACCTCCAAGTGGCCAGCGCCCATCTGGCCGCGGGCCGATGCGTGGTGCTGCTCACCCCGGAAATTGGCCTGGTGCCCCAGCTGTTGGACAGGACGCGGCGGCGCTTGGGATCGGGAATTTTGGAATACCACAGCGGCATGGCCGAGCGGGATCGCGTTGCCTGTTGGCGCGCCTGTCTCGCCGCCGCGCGCCAGGGACGTCCTCTCGTCGTGGTGGGCACCCGCTCAGCCGTTTTCCTGCCCCTGTCCCCCTTGGGATTGGTGGTGCTCGATGAGGAACACGATGGCTC
>JBKCVY010000312.1:0-4962 GCA_046317475.1 Cyanobacteriota bacterium
ATCGCAGCCCGTGTTGAGGCCGGAGAGGCGGCCGTGCGGGCCCTGGAGGCGGGCGCCGACCTCGTGTTGATGCCCGCCGATCCCTGGCGGGCCCTGGAGGCGATCGTTTCCGCCGTGCGCGACGGCCGCCTGAGTGCCGAGCGCCTGCGGGCCAGCCTGGGGCGACGCCACAGGGCCCTGGAGCGTGTGCGGGCGCGGCGGACGGAGGATGACCCGTCCGCGCCGCTGGGTCCCCTCAGCAATGGACCGGTCCAGGAGGACCGGGAGTTGGCCGCGGAGTTGCTCAGCCGCATGCTCGACCACCAGGGCGGCACGGTGCGGTTGCCGCCCCAGGCGGACGCGTTGGCCCTGCTGCGGGTGGATGATCAATTGGGGTGCCGCTTTCTTCCGCCCAACGCACCGGCGCTGGCCCTCCCCCGGGCCGCCGGGTTTCGCCCCTGGGTGGTGGACGACCATGGCCCGCCGGATGGGCTTTCCGACCCACCATCGAGCACCAGGCCCCAGGCCCCTTGGACGCGGGCGGGGATCCACCGGGGGCCCGTCCTGCTGCAGCTTTTTGTGCGCGGCAACCCCTTCCGGGGATCGGCCAGCGGCACGGAGCCCTGGACCGAGTGGATTCAGGACCTCCTCCTCCAGGATCGCCTGGCTGGACTCGTGGTCTACGGCAGTCCCTACCTCTGGCAACGCTTGCGGGAGCTGCTCCCCGCTGGGCTGCCCGCCGCTTGGAGCGCGGGCCAGATGCCTGCGGCCCAGACCCTGGCGCTGGGCCGCCTTGGCCTGGGCCCCACGGACGGGGGCGGGGGGTTCACGGATTGAGCTTGAGCCTGTCGATGATCGTGCGCGATGAGGCGGCTTCCCTGCCGAGCTGTCTGGCCTCCGTGCGCGGGCTGGTGGATGAAATGGTGGTCGTGGACACCGGTTCCCGGGATGACACCGTGGCCATCGCCCGGGCCGCCGGCGCCGTGGTGTGCCAGTTGCCCTGGCCCGGGGATTTCGCCGCCGCCCGCAATGCGGCCCTCGACTGGGTGACGGGGGAGTGGGTGCTGGTGCTTGACGCGGATGAGCGGCTGCAACCGCGTGCCATCCCCTCCCTGCGCCAGGCCATGGCCCAGCCGGATGTCCTGCTGGTCACGCTGCTGCGCCAGGAGTGCGGGGCCCGCCAATCGCCCTTTTCCAGCGTGAGCCGCCTCTTCAGACGCCATCCCCGCATTCACTGGAGCGGGGCTGACCACGCCATGGTTGATGACAGCGTGGAGGCCTTGCGGGCCCAGGAGCCCCAGTGGCGCGTCCTCCATTGCCCCGTTCCCGCCTTGCTGCATGAGGGCTATCGGCCCGAGCGAATTGAGGCCGGCAAGAAAGAAGAGCGGTTGCGTCAGGCGATGGAAGCCGAACTCCGGCGCCATCCCAACGATCCGTACACCTGCGCCAAGCTTGGTGGATTGGAGATCAGCGGCGGCGACCGGACACGGGGGATCGCCCTGCTGCGGCGGGGTTTGGCCCACTGCTCTCCGGAGGCCCATCCAGAGCGTTACGAGCTCCTGCTCCATCTGGCCCTCGCCCTGGGGGGGGACGATCCCGTCGCCGCGGTGCCGCTGTACCGCCAGGCCCTGGCCTTGCCCCTGGATCCCCGTCTCACCCTGGCCGCCCGCCTCAATCTGGCTGCCCTGTTGTTGGAGAAGGGCCAGATCGCGGAGGCGGTGGCGTTGGCGCGGGAGGCGACGCGCGTTGCGCCGGAAGTGGCCCATGGCTGGTCTTGCTTGGGGCTGGCCCTGCGCCGGGATGGACACCTGGTGGACGCGATCACGGCCTACCGCCAGGCCCTGTCCATCGAGCCCCACCACGCCGAAAGCCATCAAAATCTTGCCCTGGCCCTGCTGCTGACGGGGGATGTGCTGGGCGCGCGCCACCACTTTCAAACGGCCATTGGCCACCTGGAGGCCCAGGGCCGGGGCAAGGATGCGCAGACCCTGCGCCGAACGGCGGGAACCCTGGTCAAACTGGACCCATGAGCGCCCCCCTTCCCCTTCGCGGCCGCACGATCGCCGTCACCCGCGCTGAGGGGCAGCTGGGCGCCGCCCGCAAGCTCTTCGAGCGGGTGGGGGCTCGGGTGGTGGATGTGCCGGCCCTGGTGGTGGGACCTCCGGACGATTGGCGGCCGCTGGATGATGCCCTGGCTGAGTTGGACCACTTTCACTGGCTAATCCTTTCCAGTGCCAATGGCGTGGACGCCCTGCAGGCCCGCCTGCGGCGCCGGGGGGCGAATCTGGCCCGCCGGCCGAGGGGTCTGCGGATCGCCGCGGTTGGACGGCGCACCGCCGAGCGGCTGGATGCCCTGGGCGTGACGGTGGACTTTGTTCCCAGCCGCTTCGTCGCCGATGCCTTGATCGAGGAATTTCCCGTCTCCGCGTGGGGGCTCCAGCTGCTGTTGCCCCGGGTGCAAAGCGGCGGTCGCACCGTGCTGGCGGAGGCTTTTGGCGCCGCTGGCGCCCGGGTGGTGGAGGTGCCGGCCTATGAAACACGCTGCCCTGATGGGCTCCCCAGCGTGGCCGTGCAGGCCTTGGAAAGGGGAACCCTCCACGCCATCACGTTCAGCAGCGGCAAGACGGTTCGCCATTGCGCCCTGCTCTTGCGGGGGGCCTTTGGCGACCAATGGAGGCAGGTGCTGGAGGGCGTGAAGGTGGTGTCCATTGGCCCCCAAACCAGCCAGCCCTGCCGGGAGGAGTTGGGGCGGGTGGACGCCGAAGCGGAACCCCATGATCTGGAGGGCCTGGTGGAAGCCTGTGTACGGGCGCTCACAGATTGAGGACGATCGGCTGGCCGTCTTTTTGCAGCACTAACACCCCTTGCAACCCATCAATGGCCCGCACCCGCCACCCTGCCGGCAAAAGGGAGTCGACGCGACCGCTGCCGACATCTCCCACCCGCAGCGAACCGGCGCGCACCCCCCCCTCCTGACTGCCCTCGGGGGTGTACTCCACCAGGGCCTCCACCCCCCTCGGGCCCTGCAGCACCCCTTGGAACTGCAGGCCCTTAGGAGCCTCGACGCGCGATGCCGCCTTGGCGGCCAGGTCCGAAAGGGCTTGGCCCTGGCCTGGGCGCGGGGCGCGGGGCGTGAGATCGCTGACTTCCAGCGGCGAGAAAACGGCGGAGAACGGATCGGGACGCCCCACATCCACGGAGCGCACAACCTGCTGGGGGGTGGCGAGGGGCGCCAAGGCTGGGCCTGGGCTCGGGCTGGCCTTCCCGGCAGGAGCTTTTTTCTTGGCCCCTGGAAGGGGGGTGGGGCCTTGCGCGACGGTGGTGGGCTTGGGGAGAGGGGGCTCCACCACGGTCTCGGGAGGGCTGGCGCAGGCTCCGAGGGTCACCGCGGCCGAAACGGCCGCCAGCCCTGGCAGCAGCAGGCCCCGGAGCCAGGGGGCCCGATCCATGGGAACCTTGGAACTAGGCGTGGCTTTCGACAAGGTCGCGAAATCGGTCGAGGTTGGCCTGGAGCTCCCGGTTCACGATGCCGCCCATGATGGAGGGCTCCATCAGAGGGGCCAACATCGCGGGCAATTCGTAGCTGACGCTGAGTTTCACCGCCGTAAGTCTTGGACCCAGCGGATAGAAGCGCACCGCCCCTTTCGTGGGCAAGCCACCCACGGATTCCCAGTGCAGTTGTTGTGCTGGCACGCGGCGGGTGATGCGGGCTTTCCACTGGAATCGGAACCCCTGGGCAGCCAGGGTCCACTCCGTGAGGTCGGGATCGTTGAGGGTGACCACGGATTCAATCCAGCGCATCCAGCGCGGCATGGATTCCAAATCGCTCCACAGGGCCCAGACCCGGTCGACGGGGGCCGAGATTTCGGTTGTAACGGTGTGTTCCAGCCAGCGTCCCATGAGTCGTACTCCTAGGCCGCGGCGGCATTGCGGGCCAAGCTCACCGGTCGCCCCAAGATGGCGGCTGCGGCAAGACGGCCACTCATGGTGGCACCTTCCATGGAGTCGATGTAATCCTGCTGGGTGTAGCTGCCGGCGAGGAAAAAATTACGGATGGGGGTCCGTTGAGGTGGTCGGAAAGGTTCAACGCCTGGGGCTTCGCGATAGAGCGATTGAGCCAATTTCACAACGTTGCTCCACACCAGTTTTAGGTCGCGGGAGGAGGGGAAAAGTTCCCGAACTTGCTGGTCGGTATGGGCAACAATTTCTTCATTTTTTTTCGGAATCCAGGGATCTCCAGGGGTTAGCACGCACTGCAGAAGCGAACCCAATCCTGATTTACGATAATCCTCAGGACTGGCCAGGGCGAGATCGGCAAAGCAGCTGAAATCCGCATCGGCGGTGTAAAGAAGGTTGTCTAATCCCGCCGGCTGGTCCACATCACGGCGCCGTCGCGTCTCGGCGGGACTTTCTCCTAATTCTGTGACCCACCCGTCATAGCGAAGCTGCACAGTGGCCACGGGCACGGCCTCAAGGCGGTCGAGATTGGCAAAAAGGTTGTGGCAGCGCCAAGCCTGGGGCACCAATCGCTGGATGCCCGGCACATCGCAGGCGGCCAGATAGGCGTCCGCCCGCACCTCCACCTCTCCATCAGGGGTGCCGAAGGTGAGGCCGGTGACGCGGCAATGGCCCGCCTCCGCCGCCGCGGGTTCGCCTTCGTAGGACAGGTTGAGGGCGCGGTGGCGGAGGTGGAGCTGGCCACCCCGCGCCTCAATGTGCCGCAGGATGGGGCCGGTGAGCCAGCGGTGGGGCGAGCCCTTCAGCAAGTTGAGCTTGGAAGCCTCCGTGCGGGCGGCAAACATCATGAAGATGGTGAGCATGCAGCGGGCCGAAATTGCTTGACAGTCCAGGAACCCCAAGGCGTAGGCGATAGGATTCCAGAGGCGTTCGATGCTGTGAAGATTGCCGCCGTGGGCCACAAACCAGTCTTGGAAGCTGAGCCTGTCGAGCCCGCGAATGATCCGCATGGCCCCCTCATAATCC
>JBKCVY010000313.1:0-15499 GCA_046317475.1 Cyanobacteriota bacterium
AGACAAGGGGGACACAGCAATCCCGCCAAGGACACCGTAAGCGGAGCCCCTTGGCCAGACCACTTGGGACGGACTTTAAATCAGCCCTAGGCAGAGGTCTGGCAGAGCGAGCTGGTGCCGATGCTGGAGAAGGCTCCGGGCCTTGAACCCACCTCACCCTGCTGCTCCACCTTGAGCAGAAGAGGCTTGATCACGCTTGGCCACCTCGGCTGAGCTGCTGAGGGCAAGCTGGAACGCCTCCAACGCCGGAGCAACGATCACCCACAACCAACCCCGCTTTCGCTCGGGATTCTTGACGTCGGCAGTGCCGATCAAACCGCTCTTACGTTTGTGCGCTACCATTTCTCGGCAGATCGTCTCTGTGGCCTCTTCCACCAGTGAGTGACGCCTAGCCTTCCGCCTGGCTTTCGCTTAGTCGGCAGGGGATGGCGTTGGTGGTGCTGTTGCTGCGCTCAACCCCCGGGCACTTGATCCAGCAAGCACCGCACCATCCGATGGCGCTGGTGCGGTGCACCGCCCAACAGCCCGCCAGGGCGCAGAGGCGGGGGCCACCGCCTCTGCTCTCCACTCCCGCGGGCAGCTCGGCGCAGGTGCTCGTCTGGTCGTGGGGGCAGATCAATCAGCCGATGCGGTTGATGCTCGATCACCAATGGAGTGATCTTGCGGAGGACGACCATCTGGTGTTGATGCGGATCAGGATTCTCACCGCGGAGAGCCTCCCCGTAACCACGATAGTTGGTAGGGACATGGGGGATGATGGCGGTGCACTGCTCCGTTGGGAGAAGGTTGGAGGTATTTACTCTAGAGTGTGCTGACAACGGACGGCAATGTGCCACGGAACAATGTCGAGGCGCTTTTTTCATTGTGTTCTTTATCTATTGAATGGCACATTAGGGTGCCTACTTCATCCAACAGTATTTCATGCCAATGTAATAGCTTGTCAAGCCAAGCCCTAGGCCTGAGATGACGTCTGGCGAATAGTGCTGCTTAATAAATACGGTGGATGCTGATATGGCGGCGACCAAAGCGAGTATATGATATTTGACTGCCGGCCAACGTCGATACCAGTAGCAGCCGCAAACCACCGAGAGGGCAACGTGTAAGCTTGGAAAACAACAATAAGGACGGTCTGCCGCGTAGATCAATCTGACGGCTTCTGAAAACATATCGCTTCTTAAAATCTCTGGGCGGGGAACTGTCGTCTGGAAGGCAATGTAGACTGTCGCAGCCACGAGTTGACAGAACACAAATGAGCTTGTAAAGGCCAACCATCTCTTGTCTAAGAACGTGAAGACAAATAGCGTGGCCAACATGAAAGGGAGGTAGAGAAGGTAGGGAATAACAAAAATGCTCAGAAAAGGTGTGTAGTTATCAATCCCAAACTTCAAGATTCTTGCCGATGTGGTGTTGTCTGGGCTTTGGTTGAGAATAGGATAAATTGCAAGGCTTAGCAGAGCCAGAACAAAGCACGTCAGCCTTTGCTTGGTTTCTTGTCGAAACAACATGGCGATCAGGGGTTGACTTTGCTTGTCAGTGTAGGCCTCGACCTGAATTGTAGACATATGAGGTCCACGCCACTACAAACTACCCCTAGCTGCATTATGAATGGCAGTCTAGGATGCTCCTGCCCGTCACAAGCCATCCTGGTTAGGGCGCGTGTCTCAATTCACCTTGAATGTGCTGTTGGGCAGCTTTAAGAATTAACAATTGAAGTCCAGAAGGTGCTCAATAAAACTTGGCAGTCTCCTGCGGCTCTTGGGTCAAACATAGCTTAAATGAGATGCTGCTCTGTCGACGGTGGGTGCTTATGTGTCTTGCTATTGGCAAGGCGGAGCAGGCTCTAGGTCGTTTTGCGTCGATGATATATGTCGCGATGTATGATCCTGTTGTCTATATACTAATGAGGAGATTCGTGGTGATTTGGTGATCCCTTCCCGCGAGCAGGGCTCTTGTCAACATGCTCCCTGCCATTGCCACTATGACTCCTGTACCTGGATAGGCTCCCAATATCTTTATGTCTCCCCGCCCAAATGCCCCCTCGGTGCTGTCTGGCGAGTGGCGGTGGTGATTGTTGTGCAGTAGGTTCCTTACCCCCCACCCCGCCCCCGCCTCACCCCACCATCTCCGTTTTTCGTCTGGACACCCTACTCCCAAATTTTAGAATAGTTTTTTCGGGTGAACCCTGAATTTGACTTTAACTGCAATTGATCTTATCTGGTCAGGGAACGTGCTTGGTGGGATGAACACCCCCATCCTGCTTCCCGTTGAGGGGTGGGGGGGGCTGGGCTTGCCAACCTCTGGTGACGTTCCACTATTGGCAGGTCAGGGGATTAAATTTGTGTAAAATCTGCTTGTGCACCCCATGGACAATTCATTGAAGACCGTTTGGATCATTGACGGCGCCTATCTCTTTAACCACGGCCGCTCACGGCCATTTGACTATCTTAAGCTTAAATCTGAGCTTGTTCGACTGAATGGAGGCCCAATCCACGAGTCTTACTATCTAAACTCCACCCGTGATCCGGCTACGGATGCCCAAAATGCTTTCCATACTTGGCTGAAGTCGGCTCCGCCGCGTGGGCCAAAGATACGCGTCAAGCTCTATAGGCTCAAGGATTTTCATGTCAACTGCCCGAAGTGTGGAGCTGAGTTTAATCGGGAAGTCCAAAAAGGGGTGGATGTTGGTATTGCTACCCTGATGATGAAAATGGCTGCTCAAGGTGTTTATGATCGCCTCATCCTTTCAGCGGGCGATGGGGATTTTGAAGATGCTATCTCCTACATTAAATCTGAAAGGCTGAAGGAGGTCTGGGTTTGTGGGGGGCAGGATAGTCTCTCCACTGATTTGCAATCCTACTCGGATAATGTCATATGGCTGGAGGACTTGCATCCAGCCATTGATAAGGATATTCATGCGGACAGGCCATTGCCTCCCAATATCCTGGCGGAACACACGTGAACCATTTGTGCCCGGGTGTCAACGCCAAGTTTGAGGAAGATGCGTCGCAGATGGCTGCCAACCGTCCATTCACTGATTTGTAGGTGTTTGGAAATCAGTTTGTTGGAGTTGCCGTCGGCAACCAGCTGGACGATTTCCAGCTCTCTTGCCGTGAGCTGGTTTTCCGGCGATCGCATCTCGGCCAATGGCGTGTCTTGGCTCAGCTCAACCAACTGCAGACGTTGGCCTCCGGCCGTGAAGGTGGCAACAAGGCTGTCCGCGGGGAGGTCGTTCGATTCCCCCTGTTCCTCAACCACTCCGAAGGTTTGTCCGTTGACAGTGAATTGATGCAGCAGGCGGGCGGTCTGGGGAGCGCCATAGTCGGGGGCCGCCGCTAGGGGCTTGGCCGCGGGGCCGTGGACATGGGCGCTGCTGGTGGAAAGTAGGGTCATGCGACACTCGCGAGGTCTGTGGAATGACGGGGAATGGATCTCACCTCCCCCATCAGACTTCCTGTTTTTGGCCGTCTGGTCAGTGAGATGTGTCCCAAACGGAAGTGATCCTGGTCACGCCCCGTCCCCCCTCCGCCGTCCGCGCCCGCCGTTGCTTACCCTTCGTCCCCTCTCCCAGCGCGACATCCCCTGCGTAACCGAGTGGGCCCGACGGGAAGGCTTCGCTCCGGGAACCGGCGATGTGGCCATCTACCGCCACACCGATCGCCAGGGGCTGTGGGTGGCCTGGCTTGGACCGGACCCGGTGGGGTGCATCGCTGGTGTGCGTTACAATGCGTCCTACGGGTTCATCGGCCTGTTCCTGGTGATTCCAGAACAGCGCGGCAAGGGCTACGGGCTGCGGTTGTGGCGCCACGCCCTGCGCCATCTGGCGGATCTGCCCTGCGTTGGCCTGGAAGCTGCGCTGGATCGGGTCCACGACTACCAAGGCTGGGGCTTTGTGCCGGCTTCTCCCACCACCCGCTGGCGACGGCTCGTCCCTGGCGCGGGCACCGATCCGCCGCCGCCCCTGGCTGGGGCCTCGCCCGCCTGGTGCCTGCTGGAGGGCGGCGCCCTGCCTGAGGGGGTCGCCCAACGGTTTGACGCCCAGCGGGAGCCCTCCCCCCGTCCCCATTTCCTCCACCACTGGCTGCACCACCCCGCCGGGGTGGTGCATGGCCTGGTGGATCGGGACGGCGCCTGCCATGGATTCGGACGGATCCGGCCCTGCCTTCTCCGCCAGGGGGAGGGGTGGCGCATTGGCCCCCTGGTGGCGGACAGTCCCGCCGCGGCCCGCGCCCTGCTGGAGGGTCTGATGCAGCGCCATCCCGGCGAGGTGTTGATCGATGCGCCGGGCTCCAACCCGGAGGCGGCACCGCTGCTGCGGGCCCTGGGGTTTGTCCCCCACTCCCAAACCCTGCGCATGTACCGGGGCTCCGCCCCCCGGGCAACGCTGGAGGATGTCTACGGACTCGCCTGCCTGGAGTTGGGGTGAGGTCCGAGCCCGCCGGGACCTTTGGTAACGCTCGCCACTTCCGGCGCCCAACGGGCGAAGGAATGTGTGCTCTTCGTTCGCGTCCTGCCCCCCGCCATGGTGTACCTGCCGACGGTGACGCCACCCGCCGCCCCCACCCTGGTGGGCCAGGTGCGGGACCTGTGGCGTTACCCCGTCAAGTCGATGCTGGGGGAACGGTTGAACCGGCTGGAGGTGGAGCCCCGGGGCGTGGTGGGCGACCGCGGCCATGCCCTTTGGGACGGCCAGGCGCGCCGGGTGGCCAGCGCCAAGAATCCGCGCCGTTGGGCTGATCTGCTCCGCTTCAGCGCGCGCTATCTGGCCGAGCCGCGCCCCGGCGAACCCTTGCCGGTGGTGGAGGTGCGCGGTCCCTTCGCGGGGGCGGAGGCCCCCCCGCAAACCCTGCGGGGCGATGATCCCGCCCTGGCGGCGGGCCTGTCGCGCTGCCTTGGTCGGGAGGTGCGCCTGCTGGACCAGCCGCCGCCGGGGGCCAGCCTTGACCACTACTGGCCGGTGGTGGAGGGGCGGGAGCTGCAGGATGCCACCGATGAGCTGGTGCTGCCGGCGGGGACATTTTTTGATTCCTGTCCGATTCACGCCCTCAGCACCGCCACCCTGGCGGAACTCCGGCGCCAGGAGCCCCACCTGGACTTCGCGGTGGAACGTTTCCGCCCCAACCTCCTGATCGATACCGGCGCGGCCAGTGGTTATGTGGAGGAGGCTTGGCTCGGAGGCGTGCTGGCCATCGGCGAGGCGGTGCGCCTGCGGGTGGACACCGTCTGCCCCCGCTGCGTCATCACCACCCTGGCCCAGGGGAACCTGGCGGAGGATCTGGAGATCCTGCGGGCCACCGCGCGCCACAACAACGTGGTGGCGGGCATCCGCCTCAGTGTGCTCACCCCGGGACCGCTGGCGGTGGGTGATCCGGTGTGGTGGCTGCGGCCCTGAGCCCGGGCCGCAGACTGGGGCGATGGAGGTGTCGCTCTGGCTGCTGCCGCCCTTGGCCCTGGTGGCATTTTTCTATGCCTGCGTGGGACACGCGGGCGCCTCGGGCTACATCGCCGTCTTTGCCCTGGCTGGCCTGCCCGCGGCCCAGATCAAACCCCTCGCCCTGGTGCTCAACGTGGCGGTGGCGGCCCTGGGGAGCTGGCAGTTCTGGCGAGCGGGCCACCTGCGTTGGCGCCTCCTCTGGCCCCTTTTGCTGACGGGCCTGCCGGCCGCCTTCGCGGGCGGTTGGCTGGACCTGCCCGCCCGGTGGTTCCAGCGGCTGGTGGCCGTGGTGCTGTTGGCCTCGGCCTGGCGGTTTCTGCGGCATCCCCGGGATCCGGCACAACTGAGCGCGCCGCCCCCAGGGGGGCTGCCGCTCTGTGGCGCCGGACTGGGTCTGCTGGCGGGGCTCACCGGCACCGGCGGCGGGGTGTTCCTCACGCCTCTGCTGCTGCTCTGTGGTTGGGCCTCCACCCGCCAGGCCGCCGCGGTGTCGGCCCTGTTCATCTTCGGCAACTCCCTCAGCGGCCTGGCGGGGTTGCTCCTGGCCCGCCAGAACGCCCCGCTCGCCCTGCCCCCCCAGCTTGGGTGGATGGTGCTCACCGTCGCCCTGGCCGGCGGGCTGGGGGCCCGCCTCGGCAGCCGTCACTGGCCCGTGGGCTGGATTCGGCGCTGCCTGGCGTTGGTGTTGGCCGTGGCGGCGCTGAAACTGTTGCTTTAGGGGCCCGCTTAGCGCTCATGCGGCCTTCAGTTCCGGCTCGCGGTAGGGGATGAAGTTGGCCTTGCGGGTGCCGCAAATGGGGCAGCGCCAGGTGTCGGGGATGGCCTCAAAGGGCGTGCCGGCGGCGATGCCGGAGTCGGGATCGCCAACGGCTGGGTTGTAGATCATTGAGCACACCTTGCAGATCCACAGGCCCGCCACGGGTGTGGCCGCCTCCCCTGCTTGGCCATTGCCCCTCAGGGCCCCCAGGGCAACCCCGTAGCGCTCGGCGTGGTACCGCTCAATGGGTGTGAGAAAGCCAAAGGTGCTGGCGGCCCGGCGGAAGACCGCGGCGTGCTCTTTGGCCTCCTCCCCCTGGGCCGTGAATTCCGCCGCGGCTTCCCCATCGCGGTCCGCCCGGGCCTGGGAG
The DNA here is from genome assembly GCA_046317475.1 of Cyanobacteriota bacterium. Taxonomy (GTDB): domain Bacteria; phylum Cyanobacteriota; class Cyanobacteriia; order PCC-6307; family Cyanobiaceae; genus Cyanobium. The sequence goes on from JBKCVY010000313.1 coordinate 6,559, forward strand.
GCGAACTCCGGGTACATCGTGGTGTACTCATAGGTTTCTCCTTCGATCGCCAGTTGCAGGCAGCGGGCCAGCACCCGTTGCTTGTCCTCCTCGCTCAGGGCGGCGGGATTGGCGATCACCAGTTCGGGGTGGAGGAGACGGAAGTGCGCAAACGCATGCTCCGTTTCCTGGGCTGCCGTGTCGCGAAAGAGGCGGGCGAGTTCAGTGGCGCCCAGCGTTTTGGCCACCTCCGCGAAAAAGAGGTATTTGCGATTGGCCATGCTCTCCCCCCCGAAGGCGGCTTCGAGATTGGCCTGGGTGCTGGGCGTGGAGAGATCCATGGCGGGGGAAGGACGACAGCGGTGATTCTGTGGCGACGCCGGCCCGGGGCCAGCGCCCCAGGCAGAATGGACTCCTCGTGGCGCCACGCCCCTGATGGGTTTTGATCCCCGCCAGTGGCGGACCTCCCCGGGAAGCCGGCCAATCACCGCCAACGTGGATGCGCTCCTGGCGGAAAACGAGGCCCTGCGCCGGGAGGTGCGCGTCCTGCGCCAGCGGCTCGCCTTGCTGCTCGACCAGGGCCCCGCCCCAGGCCACGACCAGCGGCGCGGCGCCAGTCAGGGGTGGGGCGGTCCCAGCCCGGAACCCCGCGTCACTCCCGTGCTGGTGGAGCGTTGGTGCGCGGCCATGGCCCGCCATCCAGGCTGGGCGGCGCTGCGGGTGGGTCCCCCCGGGGGCTTGCGGGGCTTGGTGGACACCTTGCGCCGCCATTGGTGGAACCCCTCCCTGAGCCTGGAGGCGGAACTCGATCGCCAGATCCCAGGCCTTGGCGCCGAACTCACCGCCGCCCTGCGGGGACCCCACAGCCGCGGCCGGTGGGCGGTGCGGGCCGCCTTCGCCCTCTACGGACCGCGGGCGGCGGAGTGGCTCAGTGAGGAGCCCCTGCGGGTGGTGGCGGAGCTTGCTCAGCGGGTGGACCAGCTCGACCGCCGGCAGGGACAGGGACAGGGACAGGGACAGGGACAGGGACAGGGACAGGGACGCCGCCGAGGCACCCGCACGGCCAACCACAGCGAGGCCCGGAATCAAGACCGTGGCCGAACCTCCGGATCGGAGGCGGGAGCCAGGGCGAGAGCGGGCGCGGGAGAAGGCTCCGGGGCGAACGCTTCATCCGGGGCCAAGGCTCCTCCCCCGGGCGGCGGCGCGCCTCCGGCGGAGGAGCCCACCGCCAGGCCGCCATTGGATCCCCAACGCCGCCAGGCCCTGCGCCTGCTGGGCCTGGAGCCCGGCGCCAGTCCCCAGGCGATCAAACGGGCCTATTGGCGTCTGGCCAAAGCCCACCATCCTGACCTGGGGGGCGACCCGGCGGCCTTCCACCGCCTGGAGGCGGCCTACCGGTTGCTGGTGGGGTGAGCGGTCTCGCCGCCGGCCGCGATGCCATCGTGTGGAGGCCCAGCGTTCCCGCGACGGACTTCGGACGCCATGCCTCCCGCCGCCCGCCTCACCGATCTGCACACCTGCCCGATGCAGACCCCCGGCGTGCCGCCGATTCCCCATGTGGGTGGACCGGTGGTCGGGCCCGGATGTCCCACGGTGTTGATTGGCGGTTTGCCCGCGGCGGTGGTGGGGGACAACTGCGTCTGCGTGGGCCCCCCGGATTCGATCATCAAGGGCTCGGCCACCGTGCTAATTGGCGGCAAACCCGCGGCTCGCATGGGCGACAGCACAGCCCATGGCGGTGTGATCGCCGCCGGGTTCCCCACGGTGATGATCGGCGGGTGAGCGGGACCACGCCCCCTGGGTCTCAAGGGGACGCCCGGGATGGTCGCGCCAAGGCTCGGCATCCACTTGCGTTACTACGGGGCAGTGTTGGTCGCATTTGCAAAAGCCATGCGGCCATGGTGCTGGCTGGCTGTAAGCAGTGTCAGACCAAGAATCGCCGTGCTGGATGCCACGAAAGCAGCGCAATCCTGGTGATCAAGATTTGCGAAGCATTCCTCCGGCGCTCCCTCCCGCTTGAGCTCCAGGCTGAAATCCGTGAACAAAAATCACGAGGTTCCCGGTCCTTCGCTCTTTCTTCGTATACGGTGTCGATGAGCGGCACATCAACCATGGCCTCAACCCAAGTCTTGTCACGATGCCCCGTCCCCAGAGATCTGGGCTGAGCGGAAGGCGCACTGAAACGTATTGGTCCGCAATGGTCCGCATTCGTGCGCATTGTGGATGGGAATTAATTCTGTGGTGACGTCAGATGTTCGTTGCTTCCATCTTTGTTTCGCTGGCAGCCGTTATCCACCCTCTGGAGCGCGTCTTGCTGGATGGTCTCCTCCCCCTGATGGCTCGTCATGGGGAAGGGACAGGGACCTCCTGGCCATGATCGGCACCGCCCTGAGCTACATCCGCAAACGGCTGGATGCCCACCTGCGCGCTGTCCAGGGGCAGGACGACGATGGGAGCGCGCCGGAACGCGTGGTCTTTGTGGAGGGGGACAAGCTTGAACCGCTCTCCATCCCCCAAGGGAGCATCGGCATGCTGGTGGCGAACGTCTGGGAGGACAGGGAGTTCCGAGAGGCGGATCGCTATCAACGGCGCGTTGTCAATAGCCATGCGGACCGGATGGAGCGTCATCACCCAGACATCCACCTGGAATTCACAATTCTATTCATCGCGAATTTCAAGGATTATGCCAATGCCTGGAATCAACTCTCCCAGCTCCTGTTCTTCTTTCAGGCGCACCCCGTTTTCGCCGCCGAGCAAGACAGAGATCTGCCAAGGGGAATCGGTCGCTTAGCGAATGAATTATGTTCGCAATCCCTCCAGCAACAGAATGAACTCTGGAGCGCCCTTAAGGCCCCCCTGCGCCCCTCGATCCTGATTCGTTTCCGATTGATCAGCCTCTGGGGCCAGGCGATCGAGGAGCAACCCCTTCCTGTTCAAACGGTGGAAACCCGCCTCAATCCTCAGAAGATTCCGGCCAACCGTCGCTCGCCACCCCTCCGGGATCCCTCTCCCCCGCCCTGAGACCTCTCCCCAGCATTGAGGACCCCCCAAGGTCCTCCGGACCAGTCACACCCCTCCCCTCACCCCGCGCTCTTCCGCATCCATGGCACCCACCTCCTATGCCACACCTGGTGTGTACGTTGAGGAAATCTCAACGCTCCCGCCTTCCATCGCGGAGATTGGCACCGCCATCCCCGCCTTCATTGGAGCGACCTCCTCCCACGACACGACAAAGTCTGTGGTGGTGCAGGAAATCAATTCCCTGCGCGAATTTGAAGATCGTTTTGGGCGCGCGCCAGCGGCACAGTGGAAAGTTTCCTACAACGCCGATCAAGACACCTTCACGATTCTGGATCAGAAAGACAAGCCAGTCGAGCGCTTTTCAGAGCCCGTTTGCTTGCTCTGGTACGCCATTGACCTCTACTTCCGCAATGGCGGCAGCCGCTGCTATATCATTTCCGTGGGTGTCGCGTCAGCGGATGCGTCACCAACCGCGGATCAGTTCCTGGCTGGGCTTGCGGCCTTGGAAAAATATGACGAGCCCACCCTGATTGTGATGCCAGAAGCCATCAAGTTGGCGAAGGAGGATTACGGCAGTGTCTGCCAGGCGGCCCTGCAACACGCGGCAAAGATGAAGGATCGCTTTGCGATCCTTGATGCCCATCCTGCGCCCTCCCATGCCTTGGGGTCCGGCGACATGCTCGCCATGCGGGAGCCGCTGGGCAAGAACGATTTGGATCGCGGTGCCCTCTATTTCCCCTTCCTGCTCACTACGCTTTCCCATCAGGTGGCTGAACAGGCGATTCAGGTGGTCGGACTGCCGAGCGCGGCGTCAGCGCCACCACCTACCCCCCCGACGGAGGGGGGCAAGGCTGGCTCCGCAACCACAGCTTCGGCCAAAGCCGCCGCTTCGGGCGTCAGTCTGCCCTCCTTGGCCACCACGCAAACCATCCATTACAACCAGATCAAGAAGCAGCTGGGCGATCAGCGGGTGATTTTGCCGCCGAGCGCGGCCATCGCCGGGGTCATCGCGAGTGTGGATCGGGAGCGGGGCGTGTGGAAAGCCCCCGCCAATGTGGGACTGCAGGCCGTGATCGCGCCCGTGGTGCAGGTAACGGATGAACAACAAGCCCTGCTGAACATTGACGCGACAACGGGCAAATCCATCAATGCCATCCGCAGCTTCGCTGGCAAGGGCCCCTTGGTGTGGGGCGCGCGCACCCTGGCTGGCAATGACAATGAGTGGCGCTATATCTCGGTGCGGCGTTTGTTCATCACCATTGAAGAGTCGGTGAAAAAGGCGACGGCATTTGCGGTCTTTGAAGCCAATGACACCTCCACGTGGTTGAAAGTGAAGGGGATGATCGATAGCTATCTCTATACTCTATGGGAACGGGGTGCCCTGCGCGGGGCCAAGGCGGAGGAGGCCTATTTTGTGAATGTGGGCCTCAATAAAACAATGACAATGGATGACATTCTCAATGGGCGTCTGATCGTCGAGATCGGCTTGGCCGCCGTGCGTCCCGCTGAGTTTATTATCCTGCGCTTTAGCCATAAAGTGTCCCAATAGAACTGGCTTCCGCCTGGTCGAGTGTTCGCTGACGATGCTCGACCATTGCTTCAACTCCTGTGCAAGTCCACCTTTTGATCCTCTGCTTTTTTGATCCCCATGGCCACAACCGCTGAAACAATCCGCAACGAATACCCATTGCCTGTCTATAACTACAGGGTGGAAATTGGTAGTGAAGCCATGGCCTTTTCTGAGGTCTCTGGCCTCAATATCGCCTATGAAGTGGGAACCTACAAGGAAAGCCCCGTTGCCAGTCAGGCGGGTCCGCGCACGCTGTACTACCCCGCCCAAAGCACCGCCACCACGATCAGTTTGAAGAAAGGCATCGTCAAAGGCGTCAGCATCAAGGCGCTCTATGGCTGGATCCAAACCGTGCAGACCAACCAGGTGGAAAAGAAGGATGTTTTTGTCCGCCTCTGCGACGAGAAAGGGGATCCGGTGATTTCCTGGAAGGTGGCGAATGCCTTTCCCACCAAGCTCTCTGCGCCCACCTTCGATGCCAAGAGCAATGACGCCGCGATTGAAACCCTAGATCTTCAGGCTGATTTCATCACGATGGAAGAGAGCTGATCCATGGCAGGCCGATTTGCGACTTTCAATCCTCCCCTGGTTGCCTACAATTACCGTGTGGTTGTCGGCAGCGTCAGCATGCGTTTTGCCGCGGTGGAGGGCCTGGTGTGGGAGCGAACCGCCGTCACCTACCGGGACGGGCTTTCGTTTCTTGATGGGGAGAGCATCGGCGTCTGTCGTGTCGAGAGCTACACCACCCTCACCCTCCGGCAGGGGGTGATGGCGGCGGATTCCTCCCTCCATGACTGGTTGCGCTCCGGCGATGCCCGCTGGCTCCAGGTGCAGCTCTGCCAATCCGATGGCCAAGCCGTTCTGGCCTGGCAGGCGAATCGCGCCATTCCCGTGAAGTTGACAGGCGCCAGCCTGGATGCCACCACCAATGACGTGTTCATGGACAGCCTGGAGCTGCGGGCCGCTGGCTGGTCGATCAAACATCCCCTGTAAGCGCCATGGGTTTCCCCCTGCCGAACGCCTCCTTGAATCAGGTGTTGGGTCCGCCGATGACCCATCGTTTTGGCGTGTATTTCTTTGCCGCTGGCATAATTCAGAATCCTCTCGATATTCGTTTTCAAGAGGTTTCTGGCCTCCAGGCCGCGATCACGACCCGTCCTGACACCTCGGCTGCCTCCAGCCTGTGCAAGAAACTCATCCCAACCGGGATTGACTACGGCGATCTGGAGTTGCGGCGGGGGCTGGTGATGGGGTCGCCCTTGGCACAACAGATTCAGGCCACCTTCAATGATTTCAAATTCATTCGCTCCGATGTGTTGCTCACGATCTTTTCGGAAGCGGCGGTGCCCACCCACGCGTTTCTCTTCGCTGAGGCCTATCCGATCGGCTGGTCGATCAACAGCTTGAGCGCCACAACGGAGGACATCTTGATCGAGAGCCTGCAACTCACCTACACCCGTGTGCGCACGGTGAGCCTCTGATGACCATTGAAATTCGCCAGTTGGTGATCCGCGCTGTCGTCTCCACGCCGCCCGCGCCCGCCGCCAGCGGGGTGAGCGAAGCGGAGCTCGTGGCGCGCTGCGTGCGGGACGTGCTGCGGCACCTTGATCGGATGAAGGAGCGCTGAGGCTTGCAACGATGACGCTTCTCGACACGGTCAAGCCGGCCAAGCTGCACATCACCGCCTTCCTCGACAGCGCCCACACCCGGCCGCTGCGCCCCTTCCCCAACCGGATGACCGCGGCTTACGACCCCGAATCCCTCTCCATCCAGCAGGACAACACCTTCGAAACCAAGCAGGGCGTTTCCACCAGTGGCGTCAAAGCCGCCTTCTATGCCAGCGGCTCCCGGCTGTTGACCGTGACCCTGTCGTTTGTGGGCATCGATTTCGGTCCCTACGGTCTCCATTCCTCCCAGCTGCGTCGCCAGGACGTGCGCCAGGAGTTGGACCTGTTTCAGCGCCTCTGCCAAAGGATCAATGGCGCCTCCCATGAACCCGCCTTCCTCCGTTTGAATTGGGGTCGGGGTGGCCTGCGCTCCACCTTTGAGGCGCGGCTCAAGAGCTACGACATCAGCTATGGCCTGTTTGATCGGGGCGGCAAGGCGTTGCTGGCCGATCTCACCGCCACCTTCGTGGAGGCGGTGCACCCCACCAAGCGCCGGGCCCGTCTGCGGCTCTCCTCCCCCGACCTGAGCCATCGCCACCTGGTGGTGGCGGGGGAAACCCTGCCGATGCTCTGCCTGCGGTACTACGGCAGCACGGATCCCTACCTGCGGGTGGCGGCGTTCAACCAGCTCGACGACATCCGTTCCCTGACCCCCGGACAGGAGTTGCTGTTTCCACCCCTGGAGCAGGCGGGGGGGGCGGGCTGATGGGCTTGCCGAGCGTCAAGATTTCCTGCGCGGGCCGTCCCCTGCCCGACCACATTGAGGTGTTGGAGCTGGAGATCGAGCTGGCGATCAACCGGGTGCCCCAGGCCACCCTCACCCTGCTGGATGGCTCCCTGCCGGATCGCCGTTTCACGATCAGTGAGGAGCGCCTGCTGGCGCCGGGGGCGCGGGTGGGGATCGCGCTGGGCTACCAAGCGGAGGGGCCCCTGGTCAGGACGGTGTTTGAGGGGATCGTCACGCGGCACGCGGTGACGGCCCTGCGGGAGGGCTGTCGCTTGAAGGTGCAGCTCAGCGATCCCGCCATCCAGCTGACCCGTGCCCGGCGCTCCGCCATCTACAGCCAGGCCAGCGATGGGCAGGTGATGCGCAAGTTGATCCAGGCGGCTGGCTTGCGGGTGGGGCGGATCGCCCCCACGCCGATCACCCACCCGGAATTGGTGCAGTTTGATGTCAGCGATTGGGATTTTCTTGTCTCCCGCGCCGATGTGCTGGGATTGGCGATCCGCGTCAGCAAAGGCAGCGTCAGCGTGCTGCCCTTGACGCTCGGTGCCCCCGCGCGGGTGCTCAACCACGGTTTGGATGACACCCGTGAGTTGGAGCTGGAATTGGATGGCGCCCAGCAGTGGGCCTCCTTGAGCGTCAGCAGCTGGGATGCGGCATCCCTGAAGCGCAGCACCCCCGTGCGGGCCAAGACGGCGCCGTTAGCCATCGGCAACCAGAGCGACCAGCGGCTGGCCAGGGCTGTGAACGCTCCGGCGGCAACGCTGTTCCATGGGGCGCCGACGGCGCCCCAGGAGCTGCAAAGCTGGGCCAACGCCCGGTTGGGCCAGTTGCGCCGGTCGCTGCTGCGGGGTTCGGCGACCGTGGATGGCAGCGCCCGCTTGAAGCCCCTCGACACGGTGGAGATCAAGGGGGTGGGGGCCCGCTTCAACGGCCGTGCTCTGGTGTCCGCCGTCACCCACACCTGGAACAGCGACGGCTGGAACACCCACCTGCGGTTGGGGATGTCAGCGCGATGCTTCGCCCGCACCCCCGATCTGATGGAGATGCCGGCGGCGGGGTTGTTGCCGGCGGTCAATGGGTTGCAGATTGCCACGGTGCATTCCCTGGAGGTGGATCCCAAAGGGGAACTGCGGGTGCGGGTGCGACTGCCCCACATGGGCGGAACGGGACGGTCGGAGCTTTGGGCCCGGCTGCTCACCCCCGATGGTGGCGCCAAGCGCGGCTTTGTCTTTCGGCCGGAGGTGGGGGATGAGGTGGTGCTCGGGTTCCTCAACGACGACCCACGCCAACCCCTGATCCTCGGCGCCCTCTTTGGCGCCAAGAACAAACCCCCGAAGCCCGTGCAGGCGCCAGACAAGAAAAACGACCTGCGGGCCATCGTCAGTCGTGCGGGCACCCGCATCGTCTTTGATGATGCCGCCCCGGCCCTGCGGCTGGAAACGACGGCCTCGGGCAATGCGGATGGCTCCTATAAAAATCGCATCAGCATCAATGAGAAGGAGAAAACGATCACGATTGAGGACCAGCACAAGAACAAGATTCAGCTCAGCGATCAAGGCATTGTCTTGAGCACGGACAAGGATTTGACGCTCAGCGCCAAGGGGGACGTGAAGATCAAGGGTGACCGGGGCGTCCAGGTGGATGGTAAGAAAACCTCCCTCAAGGCCCAGCAACTGGACGCGGCCGGAGAGACGAAAGTGAGCCTGAAGGGGACCCAGATGGAGTTGAGCGCTGACGCCACCCTCACCCTCAAAGGCGGAGCCCAGACCAAGGTGGGATCCGATGCCATGGTTGAGATCAAGGCCGCCCTCGTGAAGATCAATTAAGGCCATGGCACCGTCTGCTCGCCGTCCTGATTCCCGGGGCCCGGACCCCCCTCCGCCGAGCCTTCCGTGTTGCCCCCATCGACCCTTTCCATCGATCCCATGAACGAACCCACGATCCAACTCGACCTCAGCGTCGCCGACGTCAACCTGA
>JBKCVY010000314.1:0-5198 GCA_046317475.1 Cyanobacteriota bacterium
CCAACGGCTCGACCCGGAAGCTGAGGCCAGTGTCATCGCTGGCTTCCGCAGAAGACGCGATTCAACATTAGTGTCCTTGCGGATCCTGCTGTTAATGATCCTGGTGCCCATTCTGGTGCAGCAGGTCAGCCGGACCTACATCGTTTCTCCTGTAGTGGATCGCTTCTCTCCTGACAGTCCCTTTATGAGCTACCCCAAACCCAAACTTGAGGAGCGGGCGGTCGAAAGGCTCCGGGTCTATCAAGCGGAAATTGAATTTGACCATCTGCTCCACAATCAGCCACTGCCGAGTCGGGAAGAGCTCCAACAACAACTACAAGTTCGTGCCCAGGAACTGAAACGGGATGCGGATCGAGAGAGCACGGAAGCCGTCAAGAATGTCTTTGCTGATGTCTTTGGCTTGATGGGCTTTTTTGCGGTCTGCTTGTTCGGGCAACGCGACATTCAAGTGCTGCGGGGATTCATCGATGAAGTCGTTTATGGATTGAGTGACAGCGCCAAGGCCTTTGCCATCATCCTCTTCACCGACATTTTTGTTGGGTTCCACAGTCCAGAGGGTTGGACCGTGCTCCTCGAAGGCATTGCTGATCACTTGGGCCTGCCAGCTCGCGAAAATTTCGTGCTGTTGTTCATTGCCACCTTTCCCGTGGTCTTGGCCACCATCTTCAAGTACTGGATCTTCCGCTACCTCAACCGTGTCTCCCCCTCCTCAGTGGCCACCTTGCGCAACATGCAAGGAGGCGGCTGAAGGTGTCTGACACCCCCCGCTCCGTGTTGACCCTGGTGAGCGGTCCGGCGGCCAGCGGCAAGAGCCGCTGGGCCGAACACCTCGCCCCCCGCAGCGGCCGGGCCGTCGTTGTGATGGCCACCGGCCCCGACCTGCCGGACGATGCGTCCTGGCAACGGCGTCTCGAACGCCACCGCCTCCGTCGCCCCCCCTCCTGGCGCACCCTTGAGGTGGGAGGTGAGCTGACTCCCGCCCTGCGCCAGCGGCAAGCAGATGAGCTGGCCCTGGTGGATTCCCTGGGCACCTGGGTGGCGGCCCACCTGGACAGGCCCTCCTCCGAATGGGATGGCCTGGTCGCCGCGCTGGTGGAGGCGCTCCAAGGGTGTCCGGCTGCCGTTGTGCTGGTGAGTGAGGAAACGGGCTGGGGCGTGGTGCCCAGCACGGAGGCCGGGGGCCGGTTCCGTGATCGCTTGGGCGAGCTGCAACAATCCCTGATGCCCATCTGCGACGCCGCTTGGCTGGTGCTTCAGGGGCGGGCCATGGATCTGGCCACACTGGGTCAAGCCGTTCCTTTTCCCTGAGTCTCGGATGCCCAGGGTTGTGCTGTTCGAGCCCGAGATCCCGCCCAACACCGGCAATGTGGCGCGCACATGCGCGGCCACGGGATTGGAGCTTCACTTGATAGAACCCCTCGGGTTTTCCATCAGCGACCGCCAGCTGCGGCGCGCCGGACTCGACTACTGGCCCTTGGTTCGGCTCACCGTCCATCGCGATGCGGCTGCGTTCGTGGCCTTCCGCCGTCAGGAGGGAGGACGACTCCTGGCCTTCAGCAGCCACGCCAGCCAGTCGTACAGCGCGATTCGCTATGAGCCGGAGGATTGGCTGCTGTTTGGTCGCGAAAGCGATGGCCTGAGCCCCTCCCTTCTCGCCGCCGCGGACCACCAGCTGACGATCCCCATGCCCCAGTCGCGCCGCGCCATCCCCGGTGGGGTGCGGAGTCTCAACCTGTCCGTGGCGGTGGGAGTGGCGGTGTTCGAGGCCCTGCGCCAGCACTCCCAGAGCGACTAGATGCCGACCAGCGCTTGCCATATTTGCGAACATCCGCTATGTTCTGCCGGACGTTGTTTTTAACGCTCCGGTCGCCAAGCGATCAGAGCTTGTCTTCTTACCTCGCATTCATTCCCAACACTTTCCAAACACGTATTTTTACGATGGTTTTTTATCGACGCATTTTTACGGCCCTCCTCTGTACCCCTATCCTTTTTCCACTCACCGCCTCCATTGCCACCGACCTGCGCGATCGCACCTCCATTGACGACCTGACCACCGCCCTGATGGGCATCGAAAGGGAAGCTCCTGAAACCGGAACGGCTTCTCCCACCTCCGACGCCCTGTCCACAAAGATGTCCGATCGCGAAATGGTGGGGCAAAAAGCCATCGTTCGCTTTGGCGACACCCTTGAAATCATTGCCTCCCGCTATGGTCTGTCCGTGGACCAACTCATGCGTCTCAACCCTGAGTTGAACCAGTCTCCCCTCATTGTCGGCAGACAACTGCGCCTGCAATCCACTCCAGGCACCTCACGGATTCACCCGTTGATCAGTATGCGACCCTCGAACAGTGGGGGTGTCAGCTGGCCAGAGACCCCCACCTACGATCGTTCCCCAACCCGGCCCATGGAGGCAGGTCCATGGTTGTGGCCCACCAACGGCGTTTTCACATCGGCCTACGGTTGGCGTTGGGGGCGGATGCATAAAGGAATTGACATCGCTAATAACGTGGGCACACCCATCCTGGCGGCTCAGAGCGGTGAAGTGACCTTTGCCGGTTGGAGTGATGGGGGCTATGGCTATCTGGTTGAACTGACTCACCCCGATGGTTCCCGTAGTCTCTATGCCCACCAAAGCCGAATTCTGGTGCAAGTTGGCGAGGAGGTGCGCAAAGGCCAGCAGATTGGCCAAATGGGCAGCACCGGTCGCAGCACGGGACCCCACTTGCACTTTGAAATCCATGCCCCCGGTCTCGGGGCGGTCAACCCCATGGAGTTTTTGCGACCTTCCGCCTGAGCTCCAGCGGCCACCCCCGTGTTTCAACCCGTCCCGTCAGCTCTGCCAGGAGCGGGGGCGGGTGATCGCTTAAGCTTGATTCACAAGGCTCGGTAGCTCAGCTGGTTAGAGCGTGGGATTCATAACCCCAAGGTCGGGAGTTCAAGTCTCCCCCGAGCCATCGCCTTGAATCTCTCCGGTCGTGCCATGACCCCGGCCCCACCCATCGGGTGGATCAGCGCATTTCGATGGCCCGCAGACGGTCCCGAAAGCTGCCCCCCTCACCCTGGTTGGGGTCCGATCCCCCAGAGTCCCTCGCGTCGTCAATCCTGGGCTCCCCCACCCGTGGGGCCCTGCCAGCAGCCAGCGAGCCGCGTCCATCGATCACCACGCGGTAGGGCGCGCTGCGGCGACCCATGCCCAGGTTGATTCTCCCATCCTCACTTCGGGAAAGGGGACTGCTTTTGAGTTCAGTGCGAACCTGATTCAACAGGCGAAAGTGGCTGGTGGTGCTGTATTTGCGGAGCACAGCGGGATCCCAAGCCATGTCGGAACAACAACGGAGTCAGTACAGCCTATGTCCCAACCTGGCAAGGCACCCGCAAAATTCCGTGATATATTAAGTTCGGTCAACAAGAAGTCGTTCCGACTTTGCATTGGCTGCTGCGGGTTGACCGGATCAACTCCCACGGCTCAACGGAACCACGGTGTCTCCCCATGGTCCGCTAGCCAAACGATTGCCATCATCCATTTTCCTCCTCCCACTGTCATTCCCCATGTCCAGGCTTGTCGGTTTGCCAGCTCCAGAGTTCACTGCCACAGCGGTGGTCGACCAGGAATTCAAAGAAATTTCCCTCTCCCAGTATCGCGGTAAGTACGTCGTTCTCTTCTTCTATCCGCTTGATTTTACCTTCGTTTGCCCAACTGAAATCACAGCATTCAGCGACCGCTACGCCGACTTCTCCAGCCGCAACACTGAGGTCATTGGTGTTTCTGTTGATAGCCAGTTCAGCCACCTGGCATGGGTTCAGACAGACCGCAAGAACGGCGGGCTTGGAGACATCGCCTATCCACTGCTGGCTGACCTGAAAAAAGATATTGCCCGTGCCTACGGCGTTCTCGACGAAGATGCTGGCATTGCCCTGCGGGGGTTGTTCATTATCGATCCGGAAGGGGTGATCATGCACAGCACCATCAATAATCTTCCCGTGGGTCGTAGTGTGGATGAAACCCTGCGAGTCCTGCAAGCCTTCCAGTACGTGCAATCCCATCCCGATGAGGTCTGCCCCGCCAACTGGACGCCGGGTGACAAAACCATGAATCCTGACCCCGTGAAGAGCAAGGACTTTTTTGCAGCGATTGGTTGATCCCCAATCTTCACAATCCAACCCTAACAGGGCCCGATGGGCCCTTTTTTTTGCCTTCCGCTACACCAGATCGAGCGTGCCTCGATCCCCATCCAATCGGGCCAGTCGTCCAAGGGGCAAGGCCAGGTTGGGCTGGCCATGGCCCACCGGCAGCTGGCCCACCACGGGCACCCCCAGATCCGAGAATCGATCCCGCAACACCTCCTCCATGCTCAGGTCGCCGGGGAGGACATCCTCCTCCTTCCAGCGGAAGCGCCCCAATCCCACGCCGCCGATTCCCTGAAGCACCCCACTGGTGCGCCACTGGGTCAGCATGCGATCCACCCTGTAGGGCTCTTCGCCCACGTCCTCCAACACCAACACGCACCCCGCCAGGCGAGGAAACCAGGGGGTGCCGATCAAGCTGGTCGCCACGGTCAGGTTGCTGACCACCAAAGGCCCCACCGCCAGGCCGGAACGCCAGCCCACGCCCCGCAAAGGGTCCACGACCTTGCCGCTGAGCAGCCGTTGCAGCCGATCCCAGGCCACCCCATCGCCCCCCAAACTGGCATGCACCGCCCCTCCAACGCCGGCGGCGCATTGGGCCAGCAGCAAGGCGCTGGCATCCGAAAATCCCACCAGCCAGCGCGGCTGACGCGGGGGACGCCAACCCCGCTCCAAAATCCGGGCGCTGCCCCAACCGCCCGCCACGCTCATCACGGCGGCCACGGAGGGGTCCTCCATGGCCTGGCGCAGCCGCCGCAAGCGCTCGCCATCGGGCTCTGAAAACCAGCGCCAACGCCCCTGAATGGAGGGATCCACGCTGAGGCTCCAGCCGGCGGCGGCGCAACGGGCCCGCAGGCGCTCCGCTTCCTCCTTGGGGTTCTCCCACCACGTGCCTGGAGCAATCGCCACCACCCGACTCCCGTCGCCCAGGGGAGGGGGGAAGGGGAGGGGTCGCCGTTCGGCAAGACGGGACGCAACGCCCTCGGCCAGCCCTGGAGCCCCACCCGCCATGGCCATCAGGCCCAGGAGCCACGGCCGCCTGCGCATCAGGGATGGCGACCCAGGGAATCCAGG
>JBKCVY010000315.1:0-4153 GCA_046317475.1 Cyanobacteriota bacterium
CAACCGTGCGGCGGCCTCTCTCCGGCAGCGGCCAGCATTGACTTCCGGCGGACTGGGCACCCACTCCAAGGCCTGAACTTGCCGCTCCAATTGGAGGCATCGCTCCAGTTGGCGATCCGCGGAAGCGGCGCGCAACTGGCGAGTCAGCTGCGTTTTCCACCCGTACAGCACCGCCATGCCCAGGGCAAATACCAAAACCGGGAGCCCAACCCAGCGATGGATTCGGGACAACTCACGCGACAAGGCAGATCAGGAAGCGGGCGGCAGCATCTCACACTCAAGCAGACGCCATCGCTCAACGCACCGTTCCCAGCACCATCTTGGGCAGGGAAACGCCCGTGCCCAGATCCTCCCCCTCCAACTCCAACTCAGCCTGGCCATTGATCGAAAAGCGCAAGCACATCCGGTCCACCCCCACGACCACGGGTGGAGGGAGGGGGAGCTGGATCGGGGCCCATCCCTCCTCCCGCACCTGGGCGGAGCCAGCTTGGCGGGGGTGGATCACGGGGACGCCGTTGTCGAACACCACCTCCAAACGATCTTCCCCGTCGGGTTCCCCCAGCAGGAGCTCCAGCGCCTGTTGCCCCTCCATGCCGCAAGCCAGCCGCAGTTCCAACGGCTGGGTGGTGGGCCAGGGTTGGCCAGCTAGAAACAGGGGATGCCAGCGATGGCCGCGGCTGCGTTGATCCCAAACCCGCAGGCACACGCCCCGACGCAACACATCCCTGACGCGCACGCCGGGAGTCAGGGCAAGGGCCCCCAGGGCCACGGCGGCGACAGGGCGCTCATCCCGCAGGGATACTGCCGGCAAGACCTCGCGCAACAGGCGCCGCACCCAGGGGATGCGACTGCTGCCACCCACGGGGAGGACGGCGTCGATTCGGGAAAGGTCGAGGCCCTCGCGGCGCGCCGCTGCCCCCATGGCCTCGAGCAGGTTGGTGAGCACGTCGCGCAGGCCCTGGCGTTCGAGAAGCGCCTCCAAGCGCGCCCGCGTGAACTGCAGGTCTTGGCGGGCTCCATCCGGACCGGTGAGGATGAAACGGGCCCCATCCGCCTCGCTCAACGCGCACTTCAACGCTTCAGCGGCCCCCAGCAATTCCCGCGACAGGGGCTGATCGGGACACAGGGCGTTGGCGATCCAACGGTCTAGATCGCGGCCGCCCAGGGGGACCCCAGCCTTTCCCAACACCCTGGCCACGCGCGGCTGCTGGCCGCTTCGCCCCAGATCCCGGCCGGCGAAGCGGAGCAGCTGGGCCACGGGGGCCGCCCTTCCCTCGCCGCCTGGCAACGCCACCAGGGAGACATCCAGGGTGCCGCCGCCGAAGTCCACCACCAGCACCGTACTGCCTGGCGCCAGGCCGGAACCAATGGCCGCCGCCGTGGGCTCATCCACCAGGGCGATCTCCTCCACCGCCAGCCCCTGGCTGACCTCTCGCAACCAGCGGCGGTAGCCCCCGCAGGCCTCCACGGGCGCCGTGAGGATGAGCCGCCGCGGATCCAACGCCTCAGGCAGCGCCTCCCAAAGCCGCCGCAACAGCAGGGCGCCTGCCTGCTCGGGGGCCAGCCAGGACCCGCCATGGGCAGCGTCCCCATCGGCGGGAACCCCATTGGACGGCAGGCCAATCCAGCGTTTGAAATCTCGACAGAGGCCGGGGCCGGAGGTGTGGGCCAGGCCGGCGTCGAGCACCTGACGGCCAATCAGGGGATGGGCATGGCCGGGGTGGCTTTGCCACAGCAGGCTGGGGACCACGCAGGGATCCCCTGAGCTGTAGGGAGGGAGCGGAAGCAGGCGAGGTTCCCCACGCTCGTCTTGCCAGGCCACCACGGTGGTGGTGCTGCCAAGGTCGATCGCGACGGTTCCGGCCATGGGCTGTGGGGAGCTGCCTTAGTGTGGTCGAAATGGCGTGTCTTTTGATGCAGAGCGGTGCCGACCTCAACCCCAAGGACCTGGCGCAGCGGGCCGAAAGCCTGATCCGCCAATCCAGCAACCGCTATCTCACCACCGTGCGCATCGCCTATCGGGCCAAGCAGCGCCGCTTCGACGATTTTGACGGGTTGCTGGATGAATCCATGATCAAGCCCGTGCAACGGGCGATTGTGGAGCTCAGCGACGAACAAGATCAGCCCGACCTCTTGCCAGGTTGAGACCACCCGGTGCTGGAGCGGGAAGGCGAGGGATGGAGGCTGGCCTGGGACGCCATGCGATCCCCCTTTCCCTTGCTGGTTGGAGGGCAAGGATGGGCCATCGAGCTCACTTCCGCCGAGGGCCAGGTGTTGCATCGAGCCGTTGAGATGGTATGTCGCCAGCACCACGATCTGGCGGGCACGCTGATGGACGAGGAAGCGATCACATTGGAGTTCCACGGCACCCTTCCCGGCCCCGACACTGAGGACGGCGGATCCCTCTGGTTGGCGCTCGAGGGCGACCGCCACCGTTGGACCCTGCGCCTCATCCTCCAGCCCCCCTCGGGCCAGCGGGCCGTGGAGGGCGCATGGTGCGTTGGCGCTGCAGCGGCCTTCGCCCAGGCGTTGAGCGCGCCAGATTGGCCGTTTGTGGCGGTGCGGGAGGGACCCAGCCCGTAAG
Organism: Cyanobacteriota bacterium; assembly: GCA_046317475.1. Classification (GTDB taxonomy): domain Bacteria; phylum Cyanobacteriota; class Cyanobacteriia; order PCC-6307; family Cyanobiaceae; genus Cyanobium. The sequence goes on from JBKCVY010000315.1 coordinate 2,585, forward strand.
ACCGACCAGCAGTCAGCACGCATCAGGAACCATGATGAATGACTCTCTCCCCAACCATCCCCCAACCGGTGAGATGTTTTCCACAGGTTTTCCCAATTTTTCTCCTGTTCGGGCCTGTGGTTTGGGGCACGCTGTGGAAAAAGTTGGTTTGGTGAGCAATCATCTTGACGGGTGGGCCGTCGGATTCCCCCTCTCGCCAGAGTCGCCCATGATGCCCGCCTAGGGGCTCATGGTGGCTTCTGTCTTTGCGTAAGTCCAGGGGAGGGCAGGCGAGTCCTGCCCCATTTGACGCCTGGCGTCCGCTGTGGAGAAGTAGGGAGCGGTTCTGGGGGAGCACGGGGGATGGCGATCGCCAACAGTGGCCAAGGGGCAGGGCGGGACACGCTCGATGCCGTGAGCCTGAGGGTGGACGTGCCCCTCACCCTGCTCCTTGCCATGCGCCAGTTCCTTGCCGTGCACCCCAACTGGGATCAGGTCCGTCTGCTCCATGTGGCCTTGGCGGGATTTCTGGTGCAGCACGGCAATCAGGATCGGGCCGTCACCCGCTGCTACTTGGCCAACCTCTTCCCCAACCATGGGGGATTCGCCAACGCCGCGAGGGAGCTCCCGCCCCTCCCCTACGGCGCGCAGCCCAACAGGCCATAAATGCGCTTGGCGCTGTCCTCGCTCAACGGAAGGATCGACAGGCGATTTCCCCGACGCACCACGGCCAGTTCGTCCTCGGCAAAGGTTTGGCGCAACACCTCGAGGGTCAGCATGGAAGGGAAGCTGCGCAGATAGCGCAATCGCACACAGTCCCAACGTGGCGCCTGCGGCTGGGAACGGGGATCAAAATATTTGGATTGCGAATCAAATTGACTGGGGTCAAGCAAACCAATTTCACAAACTTCCATCAAACCCACAATCCCCGGCGGGTTGGTATTGGAATGGTAAAAAAAAGCGCGATCACCGAGTTGCATCGAGCGCATGAAATTACGGGCCTGGTAGTTGCGGATCCCGTCCCACAGCGTGCTCCCCTCCCGCTCCAGATCCGCCAAGCTGTAGGCGTCGGGCTCGCTTTTCATCAACCAGTGTCGGGGGAATGGGCTCATAGGGCCTCCACGAGGTGACGAAAATGGTCGCCACGGTCCTCGAAACTGCGGTACTGGTCAAAACTGGCACAGGCCGGTGAAAGGAGCACGCAACGGCACCCCAGCCGCTGGGCCCAATCCCGGGCCATGTTGACGGCCTCCGCCAACCCCTCAGCCTGGGCCAGCGTGCCGCCGTAGCCGTCCGCCGCGAGCAGGTCGGCAAAGGCCGCCCTCGCCTCACCGAACAGCACCACGGCCGCCGCCTGGCGGCGCAACTCCCGCAACCAGCCGCTGGCGTCTCCCGTTTTCGCTTGCCCCCCCGCCAACACCACCAGCGGGCCAGCCAGGGCCTTCAAGGCCACCTCCGCCGCGTCGTAGTTGGTGGCTTTGCTGTCGTTGATCCACTGAATTCCATCCAATTCGCGCAGTCGCTCCAGGCGATGGGGCACCCCCGGAAAGCGGCGGCAGGCGGCTTCCATCACCTCTGGAGCAAGGCCCG
>JBKCVY010000316.1:0-3610 GCA_046317475.1 Cyanobacteriota bacterium
TGGCCTGGACCCTGGAGGCCGCTCTGGCTTGCCCCGCCATTGAATGGATTGGCGTGATGGGCCAACCGGAGGATGGGGACGCCATCGCCGCCATCCTGGAGGCGATGGCCCCGGACCGGCCCTGGCGGTGGATCGTGGGAGGCGCGACGCGGCAGGATTCCGTGCGCTTGGGGCTGGAGGCCCTCCCCGTCACGGCCGAGGCCGTGCTCATCCATGACGGCGCTCGCTGCCTGGTCACGCCTGAGCTGTTCAGTCAGTGCGCCATCGCCCTGGGTGACGCCATGGCCCTGGGGGCAGGCCTGATCGCCGCCACGCCCGTCAGCGACACCATCAAGCAGGTGGATCCAGAGGGTCGCGTCGTCCGCACCCCCGATCGCCAAGACCTTTGGGCTGCCCAAACGCCCCAAGGCTTTGCCGTGCCGCAGCTCCGCGCCGCCCACCTGCGGGCCCAGCGGGAGGGGTGGAGCGTGACGGATGACGCGGCCCTCTATGAACGCCTGGGATTGCCCGTCAAGGTGATGGAGGCCCCGGCGTCCAACATCAAACTCACCACGCCCTTTGATCTCCGCGTGGCCGAAGCCGTGCTGCGCGACCGGCCGTCGCTTGGCTAGGACAAGAGTTGGACGCGCACAGCCCATGTCCCTGTCTCCCCCGGACCCCGCTGAGCGTTTCGGAGTCACCGGCCAGGATGCCGTCGAGGCCATCGCCGCCCTGTGGATCGGCCGGTTTGCCAACGCTCGCCAGGTGGAGGCCTCCCTGGCCCGGGGCGGGTCCGCCGCTCCCGAACTCACCCGGGAGCACCGCATGTTGGAGGTCGTGCGGCTGGAGGCCCCCCAGTTGGGGGAGGTGATCCTGTACCTGCAGGAGTTTCGAGCTTCGGTGCCAGGCCTGGCCCACCGCCAACGGGTGCTGCGGTTGCGGGTGGATGACGATGGCGAGGGGGTGAGGGCGGAGCAGCTGTTCTTCCAGGACGGTCCCACCTACGACCGGCCGCCGCTGGCGGCCACCCATGTCTCGGGTCTGGAGGCAGGGGCCTTCACGCGATATCCCGGCTGCGATCTGACCTTCCGCCCCGACCCCCCGTACAACCGCTGGCGGGGAGCCATGCAACCCGGTGCCTGCCGCTATCTCCATCCAGACGACGGGGACGTGTGCGCGGAGTTCGCCATGCTCCTCTCCGCCGAGCAGCTCTGGTATCGCGATCGCAGTTTGCGCCTGCGGGATGGCGGCATCCGTGGGGAGGTGGACGGATTCAGCTGGCTGTTGTTTGATCGCTTGCCTGGGGAGCTGGAGCGCGACACCCCCTCCCTTCCTGGGGCGGGGGACCCCCTCGTGGCCCTTGGCTTGCCCAGCCTGGCGCGCCAGATGGGGGTCTGGGAGGGGACGTTCCGCCGCTATGGCGCGGATGGCCAGCTGCTCGACACCTTTTCCAGCACCGTGGTGCAGCGGCTGGAGGCCATTGATGGGCACTGGCGTTACAGTCAAACCTCCCTTTTCCCAGCGGCGGCCACGGGGCCGCGCCGGATTGAGGCCGACGGTGAGATCCACAACGGTCGCCTCCACTTCCAGTCGGAGCGGCTGCGGGGGTGGGCCATGGACGTGCCGGAGGCGCCTGGCACCACGGTGTTGCTGTTGGAGAGCCTGGAGGGCCCCAACCTGCGGATGCAGGAGATCAGTCAGCTGCTGGATGGGGGGCGGCGTCGCTTCCGCACCACCCAAATCCTCCAAGGGGACCAGTTGCTGGGACGGACCCACATTGAGGAGTGGAAGACCAGCGACGACTGGCGGGAATGGCGTCCTCCCGAAACGCTGGCCCATGGCTGATCTCCTGTCGCGATGGACGGTTTGGGCCGTGGGCGCGGCGGTGCTCGCCGCCCTCACCTCCTTGCTGGCCAAGGTGGGCCTGGAGGGCCTGCCCAGCACTCTGGCCACGCTCCTGCGCACCCTCGTGGTGGTGGTGGCCACGGGAGCGGTGGTGATCGCCCGCGGGGAGCTCCTGCCCCTCTCCGACCTGCCCCGCCGCAGCCTGATTTTCCTGGTGCTTTCCGGATTGGCGACCACGGGCTCCTGGCTCTGTTTTTTCCGCGCGCTCCAGTTGGGCCCCGTGGCGAGGGTGGCGCCGATCGACAAGTTCAGCGTGGTGCTGGTGGCCCTGGGGGGGGTGGCCCTTCTGGGGGAGACCCTCGGGACCATCCAGTGGCTGGGGGTCGTGCTGATCGGTGTTGGGGCGGCGTTGGTGGCCTGGACGTGAGGCACCCCGCCCCTGGGGCGTCAAGCTGGCCGAAGCGCGGAGTGGACGGGGCGATGGTTGGAGGCCTCCAACGGGTACCAGGGGGGGACGACAGGCCCCGCACGGTGGGGAGGGGACAGGGGGTGTGGCACAGGCCGCGGGCGCTTGGGTTGCTCCTGGCCCTGGCCCTGGCCATCGGCCTGGCCCTGGTGCCGGGGTCGCCCGGTTTGGCGGCCACGGCCCCATCTCCACCCCCCCAGGCCAGCCCGGACTTCAGGCCCCCCGCCTGGATCACCCTTGATGGCCGGCGGGTGTTGGAAATTCGCGTGGCGGCTGGAGCCCAAACCCCTCAGATGGTGGCGGAACGGGGATCCCGCACCTTGGCGGCGTTGGCCCGGGACACCAGTGTCGATCCTGACCAGCTGGTCGTGCGGGACGACCCGCCCTACGCCATGGTGGGCCTGCTGAGCCCGGAGGGCCGCTTTCAGCCCCTGCTGGCGGTGGATGGGCGGGCCGCCCTCGCCTTCGACCTCCCACCCCGGGAGCTGGCGGAGACGTACCGGGACCAATTGCGTGGCGCCATCAAGCAATACCGCGCCATCCACAGCCTGGACGCCTGGGTGCGTGGGGTGGGGCTGGCGCTGGCCGTTTTGGTGCTGGCCGTGCTCTGGTGGAAGGTGCAGGCCAAGCTCAACCGCCGGCTGGAACGCTGGCTGAATCAGCGCTTTGGCTTCGTTGGCCTCAGCCTGGGCGGCAACCAGGTGCTGGACCCGGAACAGTTGCGGGGCAGCCTGCAGATGGTGCGTCGCCTCGCCAATGGAGCCCTTTTGCTGCTGGCGAGTTGGCTGTTGATTCCCCTTCTCTTGGGGTTGTTGCCACCCACTAAGGCTCTGGCGGAAGGGTTGCGAGCCCACATTCTGATGCTGCTGGGCCAGCTGGTGGAGAAGGCCACCGCGGCCATCCCCAGCTTGTTGACCGTGGCACTCATCCTGTACCTGACCCGGCTGGCGATGCAGGGCTGCCACGCCTGGTTTGCCGCCATTGACAGGGGTCGGTTGGCGTTCCCTGGGTTCTACAGGGAATGGGCCAGGCCCACCGGACGGTTGGTGTCGGGGGCCATCCTTTTGGCGGGTCTGGTGACGGCTTATCCCTATATTCCCGGTTCAGGCAGTCGGGCCTTCCAGGGGGCCGGCCTGTTCGTGGGCCTCCTGGCCGCCCTGGGATCGAGCGCCGTCGCCACCAATGTGATCAGTGGGCTGATGCTCATCTACACCCGGGCCTTCCAGGAAGGCGACCGTATCGAGATCAATGGGGTGCTCGGGGTGGTGCAGGACAGGGATCTGCTCGTGACGCGCATCGTCACCCCCCGCCACGAGGTGG